>JAGXRZ010000011.1 GCA_018335585.1 Selenomonadales bacterium | reverse complement strand
TACGCGACACGACAGGCAATCATCGAACATGTCTTTGGCACCCTAAAACGAAGCATGGGGTTCACGTACTTTCTGACTCGTGGGTTAGAGTCAGTCAGAGCGGAGGCTTCTTTGGCATTTTTAGGGTATAACCTCAAGCGGGCGATTTCGCTGCTCGGCGTGGAACGGATACTCAAGGAACTGGCTAGTAAGGCGGTAGCCATTTCTTTTGTGCTCTGGCCGAACCGGGTTCGCATCGTCATTTTCCGCGAAATACTCGGTTAACCACGCAATTATCATCTGCTACAACTCCCGTTTGAGCACGGTCTGCCGTCCCTCTGCGACATCCCTCCGTCGCTCCGAAGCGGTTTGCCCCCCACACACCAAGGATGATCATGGCGACGCCGAGTGCGCTGTACCAGTGAAACGGCTCGCTACGCACGAGCACTCCGGCCAAAACAGCCACAAGTGTACCGACATTAGCGAAGATGGCCGATTGCGTGGCAGGGAGATGCGACAGCGTATAGTTAACCAAGAAGAACGCTACTACCGAAGACAAGACTCCTAGGTAGACCACGGCCATCATCAACTGCCAAGACGCCAATACGGCTGAAAAGCTTGCGGCAAATGCCTGCGCTCCTTGAGCCACGAGCAAGGGTAAAGAAAAACTCACAGCGCCGACCCACATCATGACAAAAGTCGTCTCAAAAGGCGTGAACTGACCCGAAACGCGCCGCGAAATGATGTTAAATACTGCGGCAGAGCAGACCGCGAGAAAGAGGAGTGCCAAGCCCATGGCATTCGCCGGACCGGCTCTCGCCACGTCTTTAATAGCAATGAGCAATACGCCAGACACCGACATCAGTATGCTTGCACCCTGCAGCACAGTGATGCGCTCGCCAAGCCATGCCCTGCTCATAATCGCTACTACGATTGGGATCAAAGCAATCATCATGCCGGCCTGCGATGTGTGAGTGAACTGCAGCCCGTTTATTTCAAACAGAAAGTATGCTACGGGTTGAAAAACTGCCAACAGCAAAAGAGGAGCGATATTCTTGCCCCGCAACGCCAGCGGGAACAGCCCAAGCAAGTGAAGCAGCGACACCACTCCTGCAGCCAACAAAAAGCGCATGGCCAGTAGCGAAAGAGGCGCAATGGTCGCAATCGCGTCTTTGGCAAACAGGAACGAGAGGCCAAATATCGTGGCAAAGCCTAGCCCCGACAAAAACGGCAGGGGGGATATCTTAGATCTCACGACGGGCTACCGAGTGCTCGTGCGAAACACTCCTTGATTTCGCCTTGCAGGGTGGCGCTGTTTAGTATATCAAATGCCGTCATCGCCAAGCCCTTAGCTGCCTTTAAGACTACCTCATCCGCGCGGGTCGAGGCCGAAAACGCGGTAAAGTCAGCATGGTGCGTGTTAACTTCCGGCGGCGCAATCCATAGGTAATCGTGAATGACGGGGAGCTTCAGAGAAACGTTGCCGATATCGGATGACCCGTACATACCCACCGGCGACGCCCACTCCATCTCTTCTCCGAGCTCTGCCATGTTGCTCTGGAAAACGCGCGACATCACCTGGTTTGGATAGCGTTCTGCATACAGCAGTCCGACTTTGACTTCGGCTACAGCCCCAGTCAGTTTGGCTGCGGCATCGATGGCCAACTGCACCTTTTCTACGAGTTGCTTTAGCTCGACAAGTGTGGCTGCACGCAAGCTAAACTCACAGGTCGCCTCGCCGGGGATGACGTTTGCGGCGGTGCCGCCATGGGTAATTATTCCGTTGACGTTGTCTTGCAGGTTGAATGTCGGGCGGAGCATATCAATGTGTTGGAAGGTGCTGAGTACGGCATTGAGGGCGTTAATGCCGCGGCTAGGCGCAGAGCTGTGCGCTGCCTTGCCCCGAAAATGCACCTTAACCCCGGTTGCAGCCCGCCCGCCGCGGGCGAGTAGCGATTTGCCGGACGAAGGGTGGATCATCAACGCGAAATCGACGTCGTCAAAGACTCCGGCCTCTAGCATTACTATCTTGCCCCCATCAGCCTCTTCGCCTGGAGTCCCAAAGAGTGATACGGCTCCATTAAGGTGCGGCACGACTTGGCAGAGCCCGAGATATGCACCGACAGAAGCCGCCGCAATCACGTTATGCCCGCAGGCATGACCTATGTCGGGCAGGGCGTCGTACTCCGCCAGGAAAGCTAGGTGCGGGCGCGGTGCTTGTCCTTTGGTAGTGGAAACAAACGCTGTGTCAAGGCCGGCTACGCCACTTTGGACTGGTCGACCTGCGCCTGTTAACAACTCGGCAATGTACTTAGTTGCTTGGTGCTCCTTGAGCGAAGTCTCGGGTGTTCTGTGTATAGCGTGTGAGAGTCCGATTAGTTCCACTTGTAAATTGTCGATAGCTTCGATAAGTGACTGTTTTAACTGATGCATGGGAGACCTCCTTTGTGAATTTGGACGGGGAGGAAGGGGAGTGAGGGCGAGGGACGGAGGAGTGCGACATATGTCGCACTCCTCCGTCCCTAACCCCCTCTCCTCCCTCCTCATCTTCCTAACAGCAGCAAATCCTTCCCGCTACGTCGTCCCAGTTTACTATGTTCCACCAGGCGGCAATCCACTCGGCACGGCGGTTTTGGTACTTAAGGTAGTAGGCGTGCTCCCACACGTCTACCGTAAGCAGGGGGATAGCCCCGATTAACGTAATGTCTTGGTGCTTCTCAATCGTGAGGACGCGCAGGCCGCCAAACTCGGTCGATTGCACGAGCAAGGCCCATCCGGAACCTTCGACGGCAGCGGCGGCAGCGCTAAACTGCTTCTTAAAGGCATCTAGGCTGCCGAAGCTTTCGTTGATAAGCTCAAGCAACTTGCCTTGGGGTTCGCCCTGGCCGTTTGGAGTCATGTTGGCCCAAAAGAGGCTGTGCAGCAGATGTCCGCTGCCGTGGAAAGCCAGCTCGCGTTCCCAATGCTTGATTAAGGCGAAGTCTCCGCTGACGCGAGCTTCCTGCAGTTTGTCTTCGGCTTTGTTTAGGCCGTCGACATACGCTTGATGATGTTTCCCGTGGTGGAGTTTGAGGGTAGCCTCGTCATAGTGCGGCTCTAGGGCATTATAGGCGTAGGGGAGGGCAGGCAAAGTGTGTTTCACAAACAACCTTCCTTTCGATTTTAGTGTTGACTAAGGGAGAAGCCTCAGTCTCACTGCAAGTAATTCTTCGCAGCAAGTGAGGTTTCCTTCAAGTAACCTACTCCCGTCGCAGACGCTGCCTAACGATAGCAATGCGCGGCAGGAGCAAGCGCTCGGTAACGACAAAGCCGGCAGTTCCTAGTAGCTGAGTAAACAGCATCAGTGGCAATAGGCCACTCCAAGTGACGCCGAGCAGTGGCACGCCCAGTACAAAGTGTGCCACAATTGCTGTCACAGCAACGCACAGGGTAGGGAACGTAGAGGATAGCCAACGCACGGCCTGGCGCGAGTAGGGCGGGGGGCATAATAGCAGTGCGAAGGCCTCTTCGAGCAAGCCTGTCAAAACAATAGCTGCGCCCATAAGGAGGCTCACGAGGCTCATTACGGCGGCAAGCACTACTGCCGTCAGGAGCAATACACCGCGTTCGCGGATAAGCGACAGCGGGATACCTACCATCATGGCCAAGAGCGGCGCCAGTAGGGCGAATTTCATGCCTGGCAGGGGCAGGGCAGTAAGGAGCAGGTAACCTAGAGCGGCCGCGCAGGCCACTACCATGGCGATTGTAGTCATCTGGCGTGCTGTGAGGCGCATGAGTAGGAGATGCTCCTTTCCTTGTCGCTTGGAGGCGAGCCGCCAGCCCCCAGCCGCCGGCCGCCGGGACAGCTTTGAGCTGTGAGCTGTGAGCGGTGACGGGGTGAAAAGGTGGAAAGGTCAAAGGGGAACTAGAGGCGCTACCCCCTTCCACGAAGTGCAAAGTGCAAAGTACAAAGTGCAACCCTCCGTCCTCCACAATATACCTTTCGCCTAAGCGGTCTGTATTCCTGCTCGTGTTTCCTGTACAATAAGTAACGAAAAGTGAATTTCCGCACTTAAGGGAGTTCACTAAACTTCCGAGGAGGCGAACCCACCATGCAGAAGAAGATTTTGCTGCCCGTTCTAGTCCTTTTGCTGCTAAGCCTGGTGTTGACTGCGTGCCAAGCTGAGCGGCCAAAGCCCGTAGTGACGATTGAAATGGCGGCAGGCGGAACAATTAAGATTGAGCTTGACCCAGACGCCGCACCTAATACAGTTAATAACTTCATCAAGCTTGTACAGGATGGGTTTTATAACGGTCTTGTGTTTCACAGGATCATGCCGGGCTTTATGATTCAGGGCGGCTGCCCCGACGGCAACGGAACCGGCGGCCCGGGCTACGCTATTATGGGCGAGTTCTCGGCTAACGGCGTGCGCAATCCGCTTAGGCACGAGCGCGGCGTTATTTCTATGGCCCGCAGTCAGCTCTTTGACTCCGCAGGCTCGCAGTTCTTTATTATGCATGCTGAATCGCGACACTTAGACGGTCAATACGCTGCTTTTGGCCGCGTTATCTCCGGCATGGAAGTAGTAGACCGCATCGTGAATGGCCCGAGCGACCAAGCTCAAAATGGCTTAGCACTTGAGCCACGCGAGGTAATGAAAAGAGTGACGGTAGATACCTTTGGCGTACAATACGAAGCGCCCGTCAAAGTCCGCCGCTAATTAACGCTAGCTCCGTGGCTTGTCACCCTCGCGTGCACATGGTAAGATAAGTAACCAAGCCGCTGCTGACTTTTTAGACTGCTATTACTGACGAGGGGGTAGAGTTTTGCACACCGAACCGAGATTTGCCAAGGAAGGCCTAACCTTTGATGATGTATTGTTGCTCCCCCGCAGGTCAGATATGCTGCCGCGGGACGCAGACACTTCAACTTGGATAACGCGCGGCATTAAGCTTAATATTCCTATTGTGAGCGCAGGAATGGACACCGTCACCGAAGCGCGTATGGCGATAGCTATAGCGCGCGAGGGCGGTATAGGCGTAATTCACAAAAACATGAGCATCGAGCAGCAAGCTTCTGAAGTTGACCGCGTCAAACGGTCTGAGCACGGCGTAATCACCGACCCTATATACCTTTCGCCGGAGCACACGATTCGCGATGCCTTGCGCCTGATGGAACGCTACCATATTTCCGGTGTCCCCATAGTGGTAAACGGGAAACTAGTCGGCATTATCACTAACCGCGACATTAGGTTTGAGGTCGACTTAGACGGCAAAATCGACACAGCCATGACGAAAGAGAATCTAGTCACGGCACCGGTGGGGACCACGCTCGAGCAAGCCAAAGCAATCCTCTGGAAGCATAAGATTGAGAAGCTCCCGCTGGTGGACGCTAACTTTCAGCTGCGCGGCCTGATTACGATTAAAGATATCGAAAAGACACGGCAGTATCCAAACGCCACCAAGGACTCGCTCGGGCGGCTGCGCGTCGCTGCCGCAGTCGGCGTAGGACTAGCCAATATGGAGCGCGCGGAAGCTTTGGTGGCCTCGCGCGTAGACGTCTTGGTCGTAGACACGGCGCACGGACACTCCGAGGGCGTGCTGCAGATGGTGCGCGAGCTAAAATCTGCTTGGCCGGAAGTAGCGCTAGTCGCGGGCAATGTGGCTACCGCCGAAGCTACCCTAGACTTAATCGAGGCCGGGGCAGACGGCGTGAAGGTCGGCATCGGGCCGGGCTCCATATGCACGACCCGCGTGGTAGCCGGCGTCGGCGTACCGCAGATTACGGCGGTGCTCGACTGTGCCGGTGCCGCGGCGAAGCATGGCGTTCCCATTATTGCCGATGGCGGCATTAAGTACTCGGGCGATATAGTAAAAGCTCTCGCCGCCGGTGCGGATACGGTGATGCTCGGGAACCTCCTAGCAGGCACGGAGGAGAGTCCCGGCGAAACAGAGATTTTCCAAGGCAGAACTTACAAAGTTTATCGCGGTATGGGGAGCCTTGGGGCTATGGAAAGGGGTAGCAAGGATCGCTACTTCCAAGAGCAGGCCAACAAGCTGGTGCCGGAGGGCATTGAAGGGCGGGTGCCCTACCGAGGTCCGCTTGCTGATACAATTTTCCAGGCGGTTGGGGGCATAAAAGCCGGTATGGGTTATTGCGGCTGCCGCACGGTGGCAGAACTTAAGACAAAAACACAGTTTGTGCGCATTACCGGCGCCGGATTAAAGGAGAGCCACCCCCACACGGTGAACATTACTAAAGAAGCCCCCAATTACAGCGGCAACTAAGGTGCGTGGGCTTTGTGCCTCACGCTCCCGTACATAAGGAGGAATAGTGCTTGAAGCAATTCGCCACAGAAGAACTACGTAACGTCTGTCTTGTCGGGCATGGTGGGTCTGGGAAAACCTCATTTTTAGAGGCAGCCCTCTACAGCAGCCAAGCTATCGACCGCATGGGGCGCGTAGACGAAGGTAACACCGTGTCCGACCACGACCCGGAGGAGGTTAAGCGCTCAATCTCTATCGCCACTTCTCTGGGGCCGTGCGTGTGGCAAGGGCACAAGGTAAATTTTGTCGACACGCCTGGCTACTTTGACTTTGTTGGCGAAGTCAAAGGCGCACTGCGCGCCACCGACGTCGCGCTTGTCTTTGCCTGCGCGGTTTCGGGTGTTGAAGTGGGAACCGAGAAGGTATGGGACTACGCGGGGGAAAGGAACATGGCTCGCGCATTTCTCATTAACAAGATGGACCGCGAAAACGCAAACTTTGACCGCGTTGTAGAAGAGATTCGCCAGACGTTTGGCACTTCGGCTGCTCCGCTGCAGATTCCTATCGGGCAAGAAGCGAAGTTTGCCGGCGTGGTCGATTTGCTTAAGCAAAAGGCTTACTACTACAGCGATAACGGCCGCAAGGTTGAGGAAAAGGCAATCCCGCCGGAGTTAGCTGACAAAGTGACTGAGTACCGCGCCGCCCTGATTGAGGCTATCGCCGAGACAGATGATGAATTATTGATGAAGTACCTTGAGGGCGAGCAACTTACCGACGACGAGGTCATTAAGGGAGTAAAGTTAGGGGTTACATCGGGCAAGCTAGCCCCCATCTTCTGCGCTTCTGCACAGAAGAACGTCGGCGTTAAGTCCTTCCTTGACGCATGCGTGCATTATCTGCCTTCCCCTGCTGACGTGCCGGCTGCGGTTGGCACGAATCTGAAGTCGGGTGCGGAGGAGTCGCGGCCGGCAGCCCGCACCGCGCCTTTCTCGGCCGTCGTGTTTAAGACTATGGCTGACCCCTTTGTGGGCAAGCTCTCGCTCTTTCGCGTATGCTCTGGCGCCTTTAAGTCAGACTCCACGGTGTTTAACAGCAGCAAGGAGGCGCAGGAGCGGGTAGGGCAGCTGTTTGTCGTACGCGGCAAAACGCAGGAGACGTCTCCGGAGTTAGTAGCGGGGGATATCGGGGCGGTGGCTAAGCTTACGGCTACCAGCACGGGCGACACGCTGTGTGACCGCGACAATCCCATTAAGTATAACCGCATTGCCTTCCCGTCTCCGGTCATCGCGCAAGCCGCCGAACCAAAGGCGAAGGGCGACGAAGAAAAGATTGGCAGCTCCTTGGCGCGCCTGCAGGAGGAAGACCCCACGTTCTCTGTCCGCCGCGACCTAGAAACTAGGCAGACGATAATCTCGGGTATGGGTGACCTGCACCTTGATGTTATTGTCAGCCGCATTGCCAAGAAGTTCGGCGTAGACGTAGTGTTGACGCCGCCGCGCGTGCCTTACCGCGAGACCATTCGCGGCGCAACACGCGTAGAAGGTAAACACAAGAAGCAATCCGGCGGCAAAGGCCAGTTCGGTCACGTCTGGATTGAGATGGAGCCCCTGCCAAGCGGCACAGGCTTCGAGTTTGTCGATAAAGTCTTTGGCGGTGCCGTACCACGCAACTTTATCCCCGCCGTAGAAAAAGGTATTCGCGAGACTCTGGAAGAAGGCGTCTTGGCGGGCTTCCCGGTAGTAGACGTGCGCGTAACGCTTGTAGACGGCTCGTCGCACCCCGTGGACTCATCGGAAATGGCGTTTAAGATTGCCGGTTCTCTGGCATTTAAGAAGGGCTTTATGGCCTGCAAGCCCATCCTGCTTGAACCGATAATTAACATCGAGGTCACGGTGCCGGACGATTACATGGGCGACATCATCGGCGACCTCAACAAAAAGCGCGGGCGCATTATGGGGATGGAGCCACACGGTGGATTCCAGCGCGTCAAGGCCCAAGCCCCGTATAGCGAAATCTTTAAGTATGCGACGGACTTGCGTTCCATGACGCAAGGGAGGGGCTCCTTCACCACCGAGTTCTCCCACTACGAGGAAGTCCCAAGCAACGTGGCAGACCCCATTATTCAGGCGAACGCCAAGAAAGCTGAGGAATAGCGAGTGAATTAAGGCGGCAAGTGATGGACTCTGTCTGTCACTTGCCACTTTGCGGTTTAGGGAGGAGGCTTTTATGTATCCGACAGTTTATCTCAGGCGCGACCGAAAACCGCGCGTAGAAGCCGGGCACCCGTGGATCTTTCAAAGTGAGATTGGGAGGATTGCGGGCGAGACGCAACCGGGGGACATCGTTCGCGTTGTTAATCACGCCGGGGCGTTTCTTGGCGTGGGCTACATTAACGACCGCAGTCAAATAGCCGTGCGGCTCTTAAGCCGGAGCGACGAAGAAATTAACCCGCTGTTTTTGCGCCGACGGCTTGAAGAAGCCTGGTCCTTGCGGAAGCAAGTAGTAGGGAGTGGCAGCAACTGCTACCGCTTAGTCTACGGCGAAGCCGACGGTCTACCCGGACTTACCGTCGACATCTACGACCGCTACGCGAGCGTGCAAGTGTTAGCCTTAGGCATGGAACGTTGGATTAGCGCGATAGTCGAGGCGGTTAGCGAGCTCTTAGGTCTAGACGGGGTAGTGCTGCGTAACGACGTGCCGGTGCGGCAGCTTGAAGGGCTGCCCTTAGAGGTGCGGTTTGCGACTGCGGCCTTTAATCCTGTAGTAAATGTACGGGAGAACGGCTTTGCCATGGCGGTGGACTTGTGGCAGGGGCAAAAGACCGGTTACTTTCTTGACCAGCGTGAGAACCGCGCCTACATCGCGCCCTTTGTTAGGGATGCGGTGGTGCTAGACTGCTTTAGCCACACAGGTTCTTTCGCCATACACGCGGCGGGTTACGGAGCAAAGGATGTAACAGCCGTAGATATTTCGGCGCAAGCCGTGCTAGGCACGCGCCAAAACGCCGCGCAGAACGGCTTCGCCGCCGCGATTCGGGCTGTCGAAAGCAACGCCTTTGATTTTCTCAGAGAAGCAGCCGACGCCGGGCACGCCTATGACGTGGTAATGCTTGACCCGCCTGCCTTTACTAAGAACAAACACTCTGTGCCCGCGGCGCGGCGCGGCTACAAGGAAATTAACCTGCGCGGCCTAAAGCTAACTCGTCGCGGCGGATTCTTAATCACCTCGAGTTGTTCATACCATTTGTCGCGGGAGGAGTTTCTCGGCGTCCTGGCCGAGGCAGCGCGCGACGCGCATCGCCAAGTAAAGGTAGTGGCGGTGCGCGGGCAGGCAGCCGACCACCCGCTACTCTTGGCGGCACCCGAGACGGAGTACCTAAAGTTTGTAGTGGCGCAGGTATTTTAGCACGAAAACAAGCGCAAGCAGGCGTCGGAAGGCGCCTGCTTAATGTAATAACGCGAAATCGGCTGTCTTAGGCTACCAGAGCTCTTGAACTAAAATATGGGATATTGTAGCATTAAGGTCAGGAAAGGTCGAACGGGAAGTGGCGGTTCCGTCCCCAAGCGACAAGGGACAAGCGACAATCTCCTGGCGGCCGGCGGCCAATGCCTAGCGAAAGAGAGGTGGGTTATAGCAAGTGGCAAGTATTGTCGACGAAATCGCGCATTACCTCACGTGGCGCTTAGCCCAAAGCGGTACGGGCAGCATTGAAGTGCAACGCAGCGAACTGGCGGCTCGCTTCGCCTGTGCGCCGTCGCAGATTAACTACTGCTTGGCTACGCGCTTTGCGCTTGAGCGCGGCTACCTGGTTGAGTCGCGGCGAGGCGGGGGCGGGTATATACGCATTACGGAAATCGCCGCGCACAGCCGCGAGCTGTGGGAGCGGGCGCTTTCGCACTGCAGGTTGGCGCTGTCACAAACGACGGCGGAACACCTAGTAGAGCTGGTCTACCGCGCCGGGTTGGTTACGCACCGCGAAGCAAAGCTATTGCTCGCCGCCGTAGATAGGCAGACGTTACAGCTTAGCGCTCTCGAGCGAGACGAGATGCGGGCGCGACTGCTAAGGGCCATGTTGGGAACACTTATGATTAACGAGAGGTGAAAAGATATGTTGTGTGAGCAGTGCAAAGCAAAACAAGCGACGGTGCACGTTAAGCAGGTCTTAAACGGCGACGCCACAGAGAAGCATCTGTGTGAGGAATGTGCGCGGCAAAGCGGAGAAATGGACTTCCTTAGTCTGACCGGCGGAGTCAACATCAGTAGTCTGCTCGCGGGCTTTATGAACCTCGAACAAGCGGCCGCGCCAAGCAAATATAAGGGAGAGCTCTGCCAAATGTGCGGTGCGGACTACCGCCGCTTTGCGGAGGGGGGGCGGCTAGGCTGCGCAAACTGCTACCAAACGTTCTCCAAGCACCTAGGCCCGCTACTTAAGCGCATTCATGGGACACTGCAGCATAACGGCAAAGTTCCACGCCTGCGTTCACAGGAAGTTACGCGCAAGCGCCAGCTCGCACAGCTGCGCCAAGAGCTTAAGGACGCAGTCGGCCATGAACAATACGAGCGAGCGGCAGAGCTGCGCGACCGCATACGCCGTTTAGAAACAGAAGCAGGGGGGAAGTGAGATAATGAAGTGGGCAAAATGGACGGAATCGACCGGTCCCTTAAGTCCTAGCGTAGTAAGCACGCGCGTCAGACTGGCCCGCAACTTCGCCGGCCTGCCCTTCCCCGGGACGATGCGCCCCGAACAAGCGCTAGAAGTCGTGGCGCGGATGCGCGGGCTGATTGAGAACGCAGGTAGGCAAGCGGGGTCTTCCGCAGCTTCGGCCATGCAGCTCTTCCCGATGGCGGAGCTCCCTGCCGTAGACCGCCTGGCGCTTGTAGAAAGTCACCTAATCAGCCCCGACCTCGCCAATAGGCGCGAGGGGGCAGTCGTTTTGGCGCAGGACCAACAGGTCGCGATTATGGTTAACGAAGAAGATCATGTGCGCATTCAGTGCTTACTCGCCGGGCTGCAGCTAGAGGAGGCTTGGCGTCTAGCTAGCGAGGTAGACGACTGGTTAGACGGTGAGGGCAACTTCTCCTACCACGAGGAGTACGGTTATCTTACGGCTTGCCCCACGAATGTCGGCACGGGCTTGCGCGCTTCGGTAATGCTGCACCTGCCGATCTTATCGATGACTAACCAAATTGAAAAAGTAATTGCCACTATCGGGCAGCTTGGGCTAATGGCCCGCGGACACTACGGCGAGGGCACGCAGGCGGCCGGTCACATGTTTCAGATTAGCAATCAAGTGACGCTCGGGTTTGCGGAGGAGGAGCTTATTCGCAACCTCAAAGCGGTAGTAGAGCAAATCGTGGCGCAGGAGCGGCTATTGACGCGCAATATGGTAGCGCAAGATAAAATGCGCATTCTCGACCGCGTGCACCGCTCGCTCGGGCTGATGCTTAACGCGCGCGTGTTAGACAGCAATGAAGCCATGAGCTTGCTTTCGGATATTAGGCTAGGTGTGGGGGCGGAGCTACTCAGTCTGCCGGAGCAGGTTCTTACGGAGTTAATGGTATTGGCAAAGCCGCACGTGTTGCAAACGGAGTGCGGACAGACTCTAGACGCTTTTGGGCGCGATGTCAAACGCGCGGAGCTGCTCAGAGAACGCCTGCAAAGGGCGCTTAAGTCAAAGGAGGATAAAAAATGATGTTCCCACTTACCCCCGGTGCTCAACAAGTTATTGCCACAGCGGAGGAATACGCGCGCAAGCTCGGCCATACTCTGATTGGCACGGAGCATCTCTTGCTTGGGGTGGTTGCGACGCTTACGGGTGACAGCGGGTCAGAACTTGCGAATCTTGGGCTGACCATCGAACGGGTTCAGACTGAGGTCGAAGGAATTGTCGGCCCCGGCACAGGCGGCGAGCTGCAAGGCGTGTCGGCGCGGGTAAAAAAGGTGCTGGAAATTGCTTTCTACGAGGCACGCAAGCAGGGACTTGCCGCTATCGACGCGCAGCACATCTTGCTCGGGCTCGCCCGTGAAGGCGAGGGCGTTGCGGCGCTGGTGCTGCACAATCTCGGTCTTAGCGCAGAAAGCTTCGCGGAAATCTTTAAGTTAGGGGCAGCCGATGCGCCGGCGGAACAAAACGCCCCAGCCGGGAGCCGCAAGCCGCGCGGCAAGCAGGAGGGCGGCAAGGGAACTGCTACGCTCGACCAGCACGGCCGGGATTTTACGCGCATGGCAACCGAAGGCCGGCTTGACCCTGTAATCGGGCGCGAGAAGGAGACAGAGCGAGTGGTGCAAATCCTCTCGCGGCGCACCAAGAATAACCCTGTGCTAATCGGCGAACCGGGCGTTGGCAAAACCGCTATTGTCGAAGGGTTGGCCCAGCGCATTATCAAAGGAGAGGTGCCGGAGACGCTGCGCAATAAGCGCGTGGTCGCGCTAGACATGGCGGCGTTAGTCGCGGGCACTAAGTACCGCGGCGAGTTCGAGGAGCGCTTAAAGAAAGTAATCCAGGAAATCCAACAAGCAGGCAATATTGTGCTCTTTATGGACGAAATGCACACGCTTATCGGCGCGGGTGGGGCAGAGGGTGCCATCGACGCGAGCAATATCCTAAAGCCGGCCTTAGCGCGGGGCGAACTGCAGTGCGTGGGGGCCACCACACTAGATGAGTACCGCAAGCATGTAGAGCGGGATGCCGCGCTAGAGCGCAGATTCCAGCCGGTCATGGTTGACCCCCCGACTGCCGAGGAAGCGCTGCAGATTCTTAAGGGTCTGAGAGACCGCTATGAGGCACATCACCGCGTCAAACTCCCGGACGAGACGCTACTTGCGGCCGTTAAGCTCTCAGACCGCTATATTCCCGACAGGTTCCTGCCCGACAAGGCGATTGACCTCATCGACGAGGGCAGTAGCCGCGTGCGGCTCAAGAGCTTTACCGCTCCACCGGACCTAAAAGACACTGAGCAGGAGCTCGCGCGCTTGCAGCAAGAAAAGGCGGCTGCCGCGGGCAATCAGGAGTACGAGCGTGCTGCGGCGCTTCGCGATAGGGAAAAGCAGCTCAAGGAAGAGCTAGAGCAGGTGCGCCAAGCTTGGGAAAAGGAGCGCCTCAAAGCCGAGCCCGTGGTTACGCCGGATGATGTGGCGCACATTGTGGCTACCTGGACGGGCATACCTGTCAAGCGACTGCAAGAAGACGAGTCGCAGCGTCTGCTTAAACTCGAAGAACTGCTGCATGGGCGAGTGATTGGGCAAGAGCAGGCGGTAAGTGCGGTCTCGCGGGCGATTCGCCGCGCAAGGGCCGGGCTCAAGGACCCCAAGCGCCCCATCGGCTCATTCTTCTTCCTGGGGCCGACCGGCGTAGGCAAAACGGAGCTGGCCCGAGCGCTAGCCGAAGCTATCTTCGGGGACGAAAACGCGGTAATCCGCATCGACATGTCGGAGTACGGCGAGCGCCACACTGTGTCGCGCCTTGTCGGGGCACCGCCGGGCTACGTAGGGTACGACGAAGGCGGGCAACTAACAGAGGCAGTGCGGCGCAAGCCCTACGGTGTAGTGCTGTTTGACGAAATGGAGAAAGCGCATCCCGAGGTGTTTAACGTCCTGTTGCAGGTGCTCGAAGACGGCAGGCTGACGGACGGTCGCGGCCGCACCGTCAACTTCCGCAACACCATCATCATTATGACTTCGAATGTAGGTGCCGAAACTATAAGGAAGGGCGGCTCGCTCGGCTTTGGCACGACCGGAGGCCAACTAGGCAGCGACTACGAAGCCATGCGCGACCGTGTACTCGAAGAGCTAAAGCGCAACGTGCGGCCGGAGTTCCTAAACCGCGTCGACGATACGATTGTGTTTCATCAGCTCGATGCGGCGCATATCGTGCAGATTGTGGGGATTATGCTTAAGGAACTAGCCCAGCGCATAGCAGAGTCTGGTATAATTATCTCAGTGACGGATGCCGCGAAGGAGCTCTTGGCTAAAGAAGGCTTTGACCCTCTGTTTGGGGCACGGCCGCTTAGGCGGGCCATCGTCAGACGCATCGAGGACGAGATGTCCGAGCGCGTCCTGACCGGCGAGTTCAAAGAAGGCGACCAAGTGCTAATCGACGCCGCGGGCAACACGCTCACCTTCACAAAACACTGAAGAACGGGGACGTAGGGACGTGCGTTTCGCACGTCGGCGGACGTGCCGCAGGCACGTCCCTACACTCTCTAGGCGGGAGGTTGCCATGCGCGACAAGATTCGTTTCTTCTGCACAGCCTGCGGGCACGAGACGCTGAAGTGGGGCGGCAAGTGCCCGGGCTGCGGCGCATGGAACTCCCTTGTGGAGCAATTAGTGACTAAAGCTGAGTCTGTGCGCCGCAGGCGCGGTGACGATGCAGAGCCGATACCTCTTCGCAACGTTAAGTCAGAGAACATCGGCCGCATAGCCACAGGCTCGCGCGAACTTGACCGCGTCTTAGGAGGAGGCTTGGTGCCGGGGTCGGCAGTCTTAGTGGGTGGCGACCCCGGCATCGGGAAATCCACGTTGCTTTTGGCCGTAGGGAATGCAATCGCCACCCACGGCCGACGCGTCATCTATGCTTCGGGCGAGGAGTCTATGGAGCAGCTAAAGCTCAGGGCCGAGCGCCTGCACGCTGAGTCTGGCGAACTGTATGCCACCCCCGCCACCGATACCGCAGCCCTTATTGACCAAGTGCAAGTCCTAAAGGGCGACGTGGTGGTGGTGGACTCCATTCAGACCATGAGCATCGCGGAGTTGGCGACGGCCGCGGGTAGCATCGGTCAGGTGCGGGAATCTGCGGCGCGCATGATCAGATTTGCCAAAGACAGCGGCGTAGCTGTCATCCTCGTCGGACACGTGACCAAAGATGGCGCTATCGCCGGGCCGAAGCTGCTTGAACACATGGTAGACGCCGTGCTCTACTTTGAAGGCGACAAACACATGAGCTTTCGCCTGCTGCGCGCGGTAAAGAACCGCTTTGGGGCGACAAGTGAAGTAGGCGTATTTTCGATGCACAACAGCGGGCTTAAGGATGTCGACAATCCTTCGGAGCTCCTTTTGGCGGAGCGTCCCGCAGATGTCGTCGGCTCGGTGGTAGTGCCGATTATCGAGGGCTCGCGCCCTATGTTAATCGAAATGCAGGCGCTCTTGGCACCTACAGGCTATGGTACGCCGCGGCGCACTACGGCAGGTGTGGAGAGCAACCGCGTAGCCATGCTCCTTGCGGTACTTGAGCGTCGCGTCGGCCTGGACATATCGTATCAGGACAGCTACGTAAATGCGGTAGGTGGCATACGCGTCATCGACACGGCGGCCGATTTGGCCGTTGCCGTGAGCCTAGCCTCAAGTTTGCGCAACACGCGCGTCAACCGCACCCTAGCCGTAGTTGGGGAAATAGGCTTAACCGGCGAAGTGCGCGGCGTCGGCCGCATTGAGGGGCGGATAACGGAGGCGGCAAAGCTAGGCTTTAAGCACATTATTATCCCCAAGCGAAACGCAGCGGAAGCCAAATCGCTAGCTCTAGCTAACATAGAAGTGCATCCTGTGGAAACACTGGCGGCAGCCCTTACCACTACCTGGAACTTGTAGGAGGATGCGAACATGCCTGATAGCGATAAGCTAATTAGCGCCTTAAGAATGCTAGCCCCCGGCACGATGTTGCGTGAGGGGCTAGACAACGTACTGCGGGCAAGAACGGGAGCATTAATTGTCATCGGCGACTCGCCGCAGGTGATGGCCATCGTGGACGGCGGGTTTGCTTTAGACTGCGAGTTTACCCCGACTGCCCTGTATGAGTTAGCCAAAATGGACGGTGCGATAATCCTCAATAAGGACGCTAAGCGCATACTCTACGCTAACGCTGAACTGGTGCCGGACGCGACCATCCCCTCGGCGGAGACAGGCATAAGACATCGTACGGCTGAGCGCACGGCCAAGCAGACCGGCGAGATTGTGCTGGCCATTTCGCAGCGCCGTTCGATTATAACGTTGTACCGCGGCTCGATTCGCTACATACTGCGCGAGTTCCCGGAGTTGACCTCTAAGGCTCATCAGGCTATCGGCACGTTGGAAAAGTATAAGCAGGCGCTAGACCGCATACTCGCGGAGCTGTCGGTGCAGGAGTTTAAGGACACCGTAACCGTCTTTGACGTAGTTGCGGCAGTGCATCGCGCGGAACTGGTGATGCGGGGCGCGAGCGAGGTTAGGCGGCACTTGGTGGAAATGGGCACCGAGGGGCGTCTGCTCGGCTTGCAGTTAGCGGAACTTACGCGCAACGTCGAAGAGGAAACAGCGCTCTTGATACAAGACTACCGCCAAGCAGGCGATAGCCGTAGCCTGGCGGAAGTAAGGCAACAGCTTGGCGCGATTACGCTCGACGATATGCTAGACCCCTTAAACGTCTGCCGCATCCTCGGCCATGGCGTGAGCATCAATGCGCTAGACCAGGCCATTGCCCCGGCAGGGTACCGCTTGCTGAGCAGAATCCAGCGCCTGCCTGAGGCTGTAATTAAGAACCTGGTAGCGGCGTTCGCAGATTTTCAGGGCATTCTGCATGCGTCGCTTGAAGAACTTGACGAGGTTGAGGGCATCGGGGAAGTGCGCGCTAGGGCGGTAAAGAACGGCCTAGAAAGGCTAGAAGAGCAGGTCTTTAATCTGAGGCACCAAGCATGAGGCTCTTGCTGCGGGAAGGGCGCACTTACCTCGTCCTACTGGCGCTCTTCGCGGCCGTGCTCTTCTTTGTTCACCCGCTGCTGCTTAGCTTGCCATTTCTACTGCTTGGCTTTCTTCTTTACTTCTTTCGCGATCCCGTGCGCCGTCATCCCGCCGCGAATGACGCTGAGATCGATTTCCTCGCCCCGGCCGACGGTAAGGTGATGGTCGTGGATGTTGTACACGACCCCTATCTTTTTCGTGGGCCCGCTCAGATGGTGACGATCTTTTTAAGTCCGCTAGACGTGCATGTCAATCGGGTGCCCATCAGCGGACGGGTTACGGCGGTCGAGCACCGGCCCGGGCAGTTTAGGCCGGCCTACCTAGCGGAGGCCCCTTCCGTCAACGAACGCAATTATGTAGCGGTGAAGAACAACGAGACGCAGTGCCTCCTCGTGCAGATTGTAGGCGTCCTAGCGCGGCGCGTTGTGTGCTGGGTTAAAGTAGGCGACGAGCTTGAGCGCGGCGAGAAGTTTGGCCTAATGAAGTTTGGTTCGTCTCTACAGATGTTTATGCCCCCCGAAACAAAGGTGCGGGTTAAGAAGGGGGAGCGCGTAGTAGGGGGAGAAACGGTGATAGGGGTGATTAAGCGTGGCGCAATGGGTTAGAAGATACATCCCTTCCGCGTTTACCCTAGGCAACTTGTACCTAGGCGTGTTGGCCATTTATCTGGCCATGACCGGCGAGTGGCGGCTGGCCTCATTTGTAGTAATTGTGGGCATGTTTCTTGACGGCGTCGACGGCCGCCTGGCGCGCCTCTTAGATGTCACCAGCAGCTTCGGTAAGGAGCTTGACGCTTTGGCCGATGTCGTGACCTTCGGAGTGGCGCCTGTTACGCTAATGCTTGCCCTGCTGTCGGAGTACTATCTTGCGCACGTCGCCGGCGCAGCTTTTGTGTTTGCCGGGGCCATACGGCTTGCTCGCTTTAATTCGCAACCTGCGGTGAGGCCTGGGGCTTTCACAGGCTTGCCCATTACCGCCGCGGGAGGAATTGCCGCGACGGCCACGCTTTATTATCAGCTTTTGCCGGACTTCTTTCTGCCGCTTACTTTCCTCACGTTAGCCGTGCTTATGGTCAGTCGTGTGCCTTACCCTGATTTTAAGACCGTGAGCCTTCCGCGTAGCGCGGGTATGTTGGCTGCTTTTATGGTCGCCACGGTGCTAATGCTGTGGTTTGCCAGACGATTTGTTTTTATCCCCTTAGTGCTCTATGCGCTGATGGGCTTTGGCTGGCACGGGATGCTGTGGCGGCGGCTTCCGCATGCTTGGCGCATAAAGTACGAGCGGGGCAAGGCAGCGGCAATTAGGAAGCGCGAGGAGCAAAGAGCAAAGCGAAAGGGGTAGGCGTGCGCCTACCCCATTTTAAAATACCCTAGTGCAGAAACTCGTTCTCGCTCCTTGGTGACGATATCGTTTAACTCAAACCCCAAGAGCTGACAGATGGCGGCGAGGTAGAACAGATTGTTGCCAAGCTCGGCCTCCACCACATCCTTGCAGTGGTCGCACAACTCGCCGTCGATATGTGTGCTTGACATCTGCTTAAAGTCTTGGATAAGCAAGCTCTCCGGCAACTTCTGCTTGCTTACGTCAATTTCGATGCACCCACAGGTTGTGGCGGCCTTAGCTACTGCGCGGTTAACCCTAGCGCAGGATTCCTGAAACTTGGTTAATGCGTCAAGGATGCTGCGATGCCTTACTAAGTACTCGCCTACGGTGTGCTGAAACTCTGTGCAGAACTCTCCCAAGACAGTCACCCCCATAGCTAGATTATCTTACACGCCACTACCCTTGTCAACCAAGAAACAAGAGGCAAGACGGAAAACAAAAGGGACGGTTCTTTTTGTTTCAAACTCGCTGTTGACACCGCCCGTTTCCCTATGATAAAATACTAAATTTCTTGACTATACCCCTAGGCAATGGTAACATCAAGGGTAGGGGGTGAAGCGGTTGTTCGGCATTGGCGACAAAGTTGTGTACCCCATGCATGGGGCGGGCGTCATTGAAGCGGTTGAGGTGCGCGAAATACTGGGCGCAAGGCAAAGTTATTATGTGATGCGCATACCCTTAGGGGAGATGAAGGTCTATATTCCGCAAAACAATGTGGATCACATGGGCCTCAGGCAGATAGTAGCGCAAAGCGAGGTTCCACGCGTGTTGTCTGTGTTGCGAGCACTGCACGCGGAGGAACAGGGGAACTGGAATCGCCGCTATCGTGCCAACCTTGAGAAGCTGCGCACGGGTTGCATCCTAGCGGTAGCCGAGGTGGTAAGCACACTTTGTGCGCGCGAGAGGAGCAAGGGCCTGTCGACAGGCGAGAAGCGCATGCTCGAGACAGCGCGGCAGATTTTGGTGAGCGAACTTATATTGGTGGAGAACGTGAGCGAGGAAGCGGCGCAGCACCTAGTACAAAATGCCTGCTCCTGAGCCAAAAACTTCACCAAGTCCTTTTTTTTGCCCCGGAATGTGCTATATTTAGGGTCAGTAAATAACTTAGTCAGAAAGGGAGTGTCACCTATGGGGAGAAAAATCGCACGCGCAGTTCTAGTCCTCGGCGGGGCCTTGTCGGTGTACAGCCTCGTGTCCGCGCTCTTGCCGTTTGTGGAGCAGCTGTCTGGGCAGGAATTCTCGGGTCTTTTGGCAGTTAGCATCAACGTGGCGGGGGCTTTTCTTGGAGGACTTATCTTTTATTTTATTTCCCCCTGGTTGATAACGATCTGCCTGCGCTTTGCCGACATCGCCGAGAGCTACGTGCAGCGCATACCTGTACAAGACATGATTATGGGGGCCGTTGGGCTTACGGTCGGCTTACTTGTGGCCACCCTACTCTCTCGCCCGCTTGAGATTGTGCCGCTTGTGGGCGCGTATCTCAAGATTGGAGCGTATGTGCTACTTGGCTATCTTGGCCTGCGCATTGCCGTAACTAAAAGCGATGAAATCGCCGCGCTTCTCCTGCCGGGGCAGCGCCGCAGCGCTCCCGTAGCCATTAACGGCGGCATACCGAAGGTCTTAGATACTAGCGTGATCATTGACGGACGCATTCTCGACATCGTACGCACCGGCTTCTTGGAAGGCACGCTACTTGTTCCTGCTTTTGTGTTGGAGGAACTGCGCCACATCGCCGACAGCCCTGATGTCCTGCGCCGCAACCGCGGGCGCCGCGGGCTCGACGTCCTAAACAGCATTCAGAAAGAAAGCGGGGCACGGGTAGAGATTATCCGCCGCGATTACGACGACCAAAGCGAGGTCGACAGCAAGTTGGTGCGTCTGGCACAGGACTTAAAGGCCAAGATTTTAACTAACGACTATAACCTCAATAAGGTGTGCGAAGTGCAGGGCGTGAGTGTGCTCAACATTAACGAGCTCGCTAATGCCTTAAAACCTGTAGTCCTCCCCGGCGAAGAAATGAGCATACAAGTGATGCGGGAGGGGAAGGAATACGGGCAAGGAGTCGCCTACCTCGAAGACGGCACGATGATAGTGGTGGAACAGGGCAGAAAGCATATCGGCGACACGGTTCCGGTGATTGTCACCTCGGTGCTGCAGACTTCGGCCGGGCGCATGATTTTCGCTAAGCTGCGCTAGGCGTCTATGGATACAGCGGTAATTATCACGGCCGCCGGGAGCAGCACGCGCATGGGCGGACTTGGCAACAAGTTAACCATGCTGATTGACGGCAAACCAGTAATCCAATGGACAGTCGAAGCCTTTGTGCAGGCAGGTCTGACGGAGATTTACTTAGTTGTGCCGGCAGGTAAGGAAGGTGTTTTCAGAGGCCTTTCCTACCCGCTGCCAGTGACGGTAGTGCCCGGCGGCGCGACGCGCCAAGCGTCGGTCTATGCGGGCTTAGCGGCAGTGCCGGAAACGACGCACTATGTCCTTATACATGACGGGGCGCGGCCGTTTGTGTCACCCGCGCTGATTACCCGCGTGCTTACTGCTACGCGAGAGGGCGGCGCCTGTTTCCCAGGCATTCCCTTGTCGGACACTGTTTACGAGGCTCGCTCCAACCGATTGGCAAAAGTCTTAACGCGGGACGACTATGTGGCGGTGCAAACCCCGCAAGGCTTCCGCCGCGAGCTGATAGTGGAGGCCCACAGGCAGGCGTTATCTCGCGGCATTTCGGCTACCGACGACGCCGCTCTAGTCAGCCTTTTAAACCACGCAGTCGCAGTGGTGGAAGGGGAGCAGGCAAACATTAAGCTGACTACGCCAAGCGACCTAGCGCGCTTCGTGTCGTCAAGCGTTACGCGCTGTGGGTTCGGCATGGACGTGCACCGCTTGGTTGCGGGCAGGAGGCTGTGCCTCGGGGGAGTGGAAATCCCCTATCATCTGGGACTACTTGGGCATTCGGATGCCGATGTGCTCACGCACGCAATAATGGACGCATTGCTTGGAGCCGTAGGTTTAGGCGACATTGGGCAGCACTTCCCCGACAGCGACGAGCGCTACCGCGGTGCCGCTAGCCTTCTGCTTTTGAGGGAAGTCGCGGCACTGCTTAAAACCCATCACGCCGAACCGACCCACATTGACGTCACGCTCTTGCTCGAAGCGCCGAAAATCGGGCCGTATCGAGAGGCGATGCGGCGCAATATTGCCGCTACGCTAGGGCTTACGGAGTCCCAGGTGAACATAAAGGCCACGACCAACGAAGGATTAGGCTTCGTGGGGGCAGGCGAAGGCGCTGTGTGCTACGTTGCCGCCACGGTGAGGGTTGATCAGAGGATGGGAGAAGCTATTAGGTGAGCATTTCGCAAGGAGGGCTGACAGTGCAGCTGCAAATTTACAATACACTGACGCGAGAGAAAGAACTTTTTGTGCCGCGCATACCGGGAAAAGTGAGCATGTATCTATGCGGTCCGACCGTGTATAATCGCATTCACCTCGGGAACGCGAGGACTTTTGTTTTGGGGGATACTATACGGCGTATCCTGCGGTACCTAGGGTACGATGTGATATACGTGCAGAACTTTACTGACGTCGAGGATAAGATTATTGTCCGCGCCGCACAACTTAACATGTCTGTCGACGAACTGGTCGAACAGGAAATTAGAAACTACTTTCTGGATGTCAAGGAGCTTAACATTTTGCCTGCGGACAAGCATCCGCGGGTTACCGAGCATATCGGAGACATTATCTCCTTTATCGAAGACCTTATCGCGGGTGGGTTTGCCTATGTGAGCGGCGGCGACGTGTTTTACGACGTGCGGAAATTCCCTGCCTACGGTCAGTTAAGCGGGCAGAAGCTTGACGACCTCGCTATGGGCAGCCGCGTCGAGGCAGGCGAGGAGAAGCGTTACCCCGCCGACTTTGCTCTCTGGAAGAGCGCTAAGCCCGGCGAGCCGTTTTGGGAAAGTCCGTGGGGCAGAGGTCGCCCCGGGTGGCACATTGAGTGCTCGGCCATGTTGCGTGAAATGCTTGGGGGGCACATAGATATCCACGCCGGCGGCATGGACCTGCAGTTCCCGCACCACGAGAACGAACTGGCACAAAGCGAGGCGCTGTGCCCGGGAGAACCACTTGCCCGTTATTGGGTGCATGGTGCTTTTCTTAACGTCAATGAGGAGAAAATGTCTAAGTCGCAGGGCAATTTCTTTATTCTTCGCGATATTCTAGAGCAGTACCCCGGCGACACGGTGCGCTTCTTCCTGCAGAGTGCCCACTACCGGAAGCCCCTTTCCTTTGATGCTACTTCCCTAGACAGTGCTAGTGCCGGGCTTAGCCGCTTAAAGAATACCTGCGCCGCTTTAGAGCATGTGCTCTCCGCACATACGGACAAGCAGACAGCAGGGGAGACGATTGACGTCGGCAAGTACGAGGCGCGGTTTAAGGACGCGGTAGCGGATGACTTTAACACGGCTGAAGCCTGGGGCGTGCTGTTTGAGCTCGCGCGTGACGCCAACACGGAGCTAGCGCGGGGCGGACTTGCTAACGCCGAGGCAGTATTGCAGCTTATACTTAAGCTGACGGGCGTATTGGGAGTAGAACTGAGAGCCGACAGGAGTCTTGACGCTGCGGTAGAACAGCTTATCGCCAAACGGCAGGAAGCGCGGCGCGCGAGGGACTTTAAGACTGCGGACGAGATTCGCCTCGAGCTCGACAAACTTGGGATTGTGCTTGAGGATACGCCACAGGGCGTCAGGTGGAAGCGCAAGTGAGTGGGCGCTCGCCGGACGATTTTTCACCCGCAGCCTGGGCTTATATCGGGGATGCTTATTACGAGTTGGCGATGCGCGTGCTTACCCTGCGCGACGGGCCAAAACGCATGAGCGCTGTGCACCAAGAAACGGCTCGCTTCGTGCGTGCCTCTTTCCAAGCTAAAGCTGCGCACGCCATCATGGAACTACTTACCGACAAAGAAAAAGAAATCTTGCGCCGCGGACGCAACACGAGGAGTGGCCACGTGCCAAAGAGTGCCAGCGCCACGGAGTATAGGCATAGCACAGGCATAGAGGGCTTAATTGGCTATCTTTACCTCGCCAAAGAGGAAGAGCGCGCGCTAGAGCTTATCTGCGCCATGCGCGAGCTCAAGGGGGAAGAACCATGCGTGTAACCCTGCTAACTCACACGCCGGAGCCCGACCAAGTAGTTGCGGCGGCGGCGCGGCTCTGCTATTCGGGGGCAGACATAGCCACTATCCAAAAGCGCCTCGCAGGTGACAAAGGCGCGGCCTTAGTGGCTAAGCTGTTGTCGCTTGGGCACGAGTCGCCGCTTGAGCACGTGAGCTTTACCTTTGGGATTGAAGACGTAAGTCGCGCCCTGTCGCACCAGTTGGTGCGGCACCGCATCGCTTCGTATTCACAGCAGTCGCAGCGCTATGTGCGCCTGGAGGACTTTTCGTTTGTCACGCCTCCCACCATCGCCGCAAGGCCTGAAGCTAGCGCGGAGTACCGCGAGGCCATACAGGCAATACGCCGTGCTTATGCGGCCTTGCTCGCCCATGTGCCGGCGGAAGATGCCCGCTATATCCTGCCAAATGCGTGCACGACCAAACTGGTGGCTACGCTTAATGCCCGAAGTCTCTATAATTTCTTTGCCTTGCGCTGTTGCCGGCGGGCGCAATGGGAAATCCGCGCGTTAGCGTGGAGCATGCTGCGCCTCGCGCGAGCCGCCGCCCCACACGTCTTTAGCCAAGCCGGGCCGGACTGCTTAAGTGCGCGGGGATGCGGCGAAGGTGAGATGAGTTGCGGCGACCCGTACAGCAAATCTGAACTAGACGGAGGTCAAGATGAATCAAGTCGAGGGACGTAATCCGGTACTTGAGGCTCTGCGGGCAAACGCACCCATTAATAAGCTGTTTGTGCAGAACAATGTCGGTGGTACGATTGGGCAGATAATCGCACTCGCCAAACAGCAGGGCGTAGTCGTAGTCGAGGCGGAAAAGGCTAGCCTCGACAAGATGTGCGAAGGCAGGCCACACCAAGGCGTCGTGGCGCAGTTAGCCGTCGTGCCGTACATGGAGTTTGAAGACCTCGTAGAGAAGGCGTTAGCCGCCCCGCTCCCCCTGCTCTTGGTGCTAGACCACATTGAGGACCCGCATAATCTAGGGGCCATTTTGCGGAGCGGTTTGGCTGCGGGCGCACAGGGCGTAATTATCCCTAAACGGCGGAGTGCCGCTCTCTCGCCGGCTGTGGCTAAAGCCTCGGCCGGTGCGGTAATGCACCTAGCAGTAGCGCGCGTAGCGAACCTAGCGCAGCACGTAGCGCGCCTGAAAGACGCGGGCTTTACCGTGGTCGGTGCGGATTCTAGCGGCAAAGTCATATACGATGTTAAGCTGTCCTGTCCTCTGGCGGTTATTGTCGGCAGCGAAGACGAAGGCATTTCAAGGCTCTTGCGCGAGGCTTGCGACGAACTGGTGGCCATACCTATGTCCGGCCCGGTGGGTTCGCTTAACGCTTCCGTCGCCGCGGGGGTGGTGTTGTTCGAGGTCGTGCGCCAGCAAAGAGCGCGCCGCTGATTGACCTTTACATAACGCAAGTATATAATAATGGTTGTCCAGTGAGTTTCCTTACCTAAGGAAATTTACAAAATTTCATATAGCTACTCCCAATCTGGAGGCGATGCTTAGTGGATTTCCCGGCACGCGATGCTGTTTCCCTTGAGATGATGCCGGAAGAGGACATTGTCGAGGGAGCAAAGCAAGGGAGCACGTATGCGCTTGAGCACTTAATTAACAAGTACCGCGCGTTTGTTCGAGCTAAAGCTAAGTCGTACTTTCTCGTAGGAGCAGATCGCGACGACATAACGCAAGAAGGTATGATTGGTCTATACAAAGCCATTCGTGACTTCAAGCCGGACAAGTTGTCATCGTTTAGAGCGTTTGCCGAGCTATGCATTACACGCCAAATTATCACTGCGATAAAGACGGCAACGCGGCAAAAGCACATACCTCTAAACTCTTATGTTTCACTTAACAAGCCTATATACGACGAAGAATCCGACAGGACTCTGCTAGATATTCTCTCGGGCGGCAAAATCACCGATCCAGAGGAACTAGTGATTCATCAAGAGGAGTTTAAGGACATAGAGTGTCGTATGGGCGAGCTATTAAGCGACTTAGAATGCAAAGTGCTGCGGTACTATCTAGACGGTAAATCATACCAAGAAATCGCCGAGGAGTTAGACCGCCACGTAAAGTCTATCGATAACGCGTTGCAGCGGGTAAAACGCAAGTTAGAGCGCTATTTGCTCGAGCGGATGGCGTGAGCGAAGCGCGCATTTGGCACTTTGCACTTGGCACTTCGCACTTCGCACTTCGTGGGAACGCAGGCGCTCCTAGCTCGTAGTAGAGTAGTGCCCAGTGCCCAGTCCTCAGTGCCCAGTAGAGCGGTATCTCGGTGGTGTACGGTTCCCCTTTAACCTTTCCACCTTGCCAGCGTACAGCGGAATGCGGTTCAAAGCTTCCAAAAAAGTTCGCTTGACTCGTGTTGTGCACCGCACTATAATGTAATAGTCGCCTAAAACGACCCTTGCTTGTGGAGAGGTGCCCGAGCGGCCAAAGGGAGCAGACTGTAAATCTGCCGGCAGACGCCTACACTGGTTCAAATCCAGTCCTCTCCACCACTCTAGAACAGAGGCGGGTGTAGCTCAATGGTAGAGCTCCAGCCTTCCAAGCTGGTTGCGTGGGTTCGATTCCCATCACCCGCTCCATACTGATTAGAGGTGAGAGGTGGGAAGTTAGAGGTTAGAAGTGCCCGGTGCCCAGTGCCCAGTAGAGCGGTATCTCGGCGGTGTACGGTTCCTCTTTGACCTTTTACCTTGTCCCTTTCTTCCCACAGCTCAAAGCTCAAAGCCCGTTCTTCTAAAGCCTAATGCCTAAAGTCTAACGCCTAAAGGCTGATGGCCCCTCAGTTCATGATTCACGATGCATGATTCACGATTTCCCAGCGTCACATTGCGGGGTGGAGCAGTCTGGTTAGCTCGTCGGGCTCATAACCCGGAGGCCGCAGGTTCAAATCCTGCCCCCGCTACCAAATTAGAAGTTAGAGGTTAGAAGTTAGAAGTTAGAGGAGTCCGTGCTTCAAAGCCCGTTCTTCTCCCTCAGTTCACGATTCATGATTCACGATTTCCCAGCGTCACATTGCGGGGTGGAGCAGTCTGGTTAGCTCGTCGGGCTCATAACCCGGAGGCCACAGGTTCAAATCCTGTCCCCGCTACCACACGCTGACGTAGCTCAGTCGGTAGAGCACATCCTTGGTAAGGATGAGGTCACCGGTTCAATCCCGGTC
>JAGXRZ010000010.1 GCA_018335585.1 Selenomonadales bacterium | reverse complement strand
CACAGCTCATCGCTCACAGCTCATCGCTCACAGCTCATCGCTCACAGCTCATCGCTCACAGCTCATCGCTCACAGCAAGCCGCAAATCGCGGGAAGCACCCTGCGCGCGGCTGCTCTCCCTTCTTCATAAGCGGGCATAACCCTAGCGAGGTCGCCCATGTGGTGATTGGCTAGCTCCGGTACGATCAGCACGTCCGGGGCGTCCATATGTTGGGAGCGCTGCATAATTTCAAATGACTGTGATAGAATCGTAAAGATGTTGTTCAGTTCCTGCGTCTTTTGCACGCCTTGATGAAGTTGCACTGCGATAGTTACGTCTGCGCCCATCTGCCTGGCAACGTTCACCGGCACCCCATTAACGAGACCGCCGTCGGCGAGTAGCGCGTCTTTGTAAGGTACGGGCGAAAAAATACCGGGCACGGCACAGCTCGCCTTGACCGCTAAGGCGGCGTTCCCTTCCCGCAACACAACCTCGCGCCCCGTGTACAAGTCACAAGCCACGGCCGCCACAGGTACCGGCAGTTCCTCGAGCTTGGCGTTATGGAGAATGTCGTTAAGTAAATGCTCCATGCGCGCAGCGCTTACCAGACCTACCCGTGGCATAGTGAGCTGCACTAAGTCTCGCCAACTCGTCCGCATGGCTAGGGCCAACATTTGCTCCGGCGAGAGCCCGGCCGCATACAACACCCCCACGAGGCTACCTGCACTGGTCCCGGCTATGACATGGATGGGGACACGGGCCGCTTCTAGCTCTGCTAAGACGCCGATATGCGCTATGCCTCTGCCTCCCCCGCCTCCTAGGGCCAATCCCACACGCATTTCTTTGTCCATGTCCTCACCTCGGCTTGGCACTCGCGATAACGTCTAGGCCCGCCGTTACGGGTCCGGGTTCGATAAACCTCCATGCGCCTTGCTGTACGCCTTGCGCCATAGAGGTCACGACGGTAGTAGCGTCGACTTTTTTCTGGGCGAGAAGCGCCCAATCCACCTTAACTAGAGGCTCGCCGGGCGATACAGACGCGCCCTCTGCGATAAGCAGTGTGAAGCCTTCGCCCTTAAGGTGAACGGTGTCCAAACCTATGTGCAGGAGTATTTGGCTGCCGTCGGCACACTTGATGACTAACGCATGCCCTCCTGGAAACACCTTCTCGACGCTTCCGGCACAAGGCGCGACCACCGTCGGCACATCACTGTCGGGCACAATCCCAATCCCGGGACCCATTAGGCCCCGCGAAAAGGCATCATCCGGCACTTGCGCCAGACTGATGACCCGCCCGGTCATAGGGCTGACCAGTGTCTCGCTGTGCATCTGCTGCGAAAAACCTATCAGTCGCCTAAGCTCCTCGGCGTAGGCCTGCGACTCCGTGCCCATAACCACCTGCAAATAGTCTTCTCCTACACGGCTTAACCCCGCTGCCCCAAGCCGCTCCAGTTCTTTTGCGTCCACCCGGTGCATGTCGACTACGCTTAACCGGAGCCGCGTCATACAGGAATCGACTGCCGTAATATTTGCAGTACCGCCAAGCGCCTTAAGCAGCTGCTCGCCGCTAGCACTGCCGGTTAGCGGCGTCTCCTTCTCCTCCTCGGTACGCCCAAGCGTGGGTAGGTTAAAGCGCCGGATGGCGTACCGCGTGCCAAAGTAGTACACCGCGGCATACCCTACTCCGAGCGGCAGAATGAGCCACGCGTTTTCACTGAACCGCCAGTTGATTATGTACAGCGGCAGGGCAAAACCGTAGTGACGAATCCCCAGCACATGTGATAGCAACGTCGCCGTGCCGGTGAGGACGGCGTGGACACTGTACAATAGAGGTGCGGCAAACATAAACGTAAACTCGGCGGGCTCCGTAATTCCGGTAAGGAGCGAGGTCAACGCAGCGGTGACCAGAATGCCTGCCGTGCGTTTGCGCTGTGCGGGACGCGCTTCATGTACCATGGCCAGGCAAATCGCGGGGATAGAGAACATCATGACGATGAAGAAACCTGCCGAAAAGTTGCCGGCGGTTGGGTCATTAGCAAAGAACCGCTGTACCTCGCCCTGATATATTACCCCGGTAGCCGGGTCAGTGTACACGCCAAACGTGTACAAAATGAGATTCTGGATAATATGGTGTAGCCCTGTAGGAATTAAGAGTCGGTTCGTCGCACCGTAGAAGAAGAGCCCCATCGCCCCGCTCCCCATTATCCAAGTGCCAAAGGCAAAGATTGCTTGCTGTACAGGCAGCCACATATACCCGAGCAGCGTTCCTAACGCTAAGTTGACCACCGCCGAAGCCATCGGCACAAAGCGCTTGCCTGAGAACAAGCCCAAGTACTCGGGCAAACGAATGTCGTGGTAGCGAAAGTACAGCCAAGCGGTCACGGCGCCGGAAACTATGCCGCCCAATACTCCCATGTCCAGCTCGGCGTTGACCGCAGTTAGTGCGCCCGTAAGCACAATGTACCCCACAACACCGGCAAAGCCAGCCATGCCATCGTAACGCGTAAACCCGATGCTTACGCCGACCGCAAATAGAAGTGGCAGATACTCCAGCATTATATCGCTGCCGGCGGCAGTTACGGGCGCGATGTGTAGCTGCATGCCAAGTGCAAGAAACAGGGCCGCAATCGGCAGGATGACGACCGGCACCATCAGCGCTGCCGAGAGCCTTTGGAGAACTTTCTGCACGGAAACCCCTCCCCTATAGTGCTAGCTCGCGGTAGGTCACGAGTGTAGCGCCAAGCTGACGGAGACCCGCCTTCAACTCAGCAGAAACGAGAAAGTCAAGTTCTCGCTCCCGCTCGTACCTAAGCGAGCTCACTCTACACAGCGCATCGTCAACTTTGCCCGGGTGACAAAATACCTCGTATATTCCTGACGGCAGGCGAGCTAACGTTCCAAGCAGTTGGTCGCTTAGCGCTAGCACGCCATCTGGGAAGCACAGACCGCTACCGAGCGCCAGGTGCTGAGAGATAGCGATGTGCGGAAGCACGAGGGCATGTCTCCATGGGTGAGACTCGCGCCATACATCGCGCACCGTCAAACGACGAATACAAGGAATCGCATACTCCTTGGCTAGCTTTGTGGCAAGGTGCATTAGCCGTGGGGCGAGGTGCACGTGGTGATGGCTGTCGAGGTGAGTCGGCAGAATCCCCAAGCTCAATACTCTCTCTATCTGCGCTCTCCATTCCCGTTCAACGTGCAGCGTCTCGGCCCTGTTCACTGCGAGGCGCGAATCGCGCCGAAATGCACCCGTCTTGTCGACCAAACTAGGGACATCCTTGGACGCGAGCAAAGGCTTGCCGGCCGAGAGCGTAAGGTGAATACCTAAGCTCGCTTGCGGAACACTCTGCAGTAGTTCGAGATGTGCACCTAGGTCGGGCATATTGCCCATGATTGAGGTCGAAGTCACCACGCCTTGGGCTATCGCGCGTATGATGCCTTGGCTGACACCGATAGACAAGCCAAAATCATCGGCATTGACAATCACCCGCAACACCTAACCACCCCCGTAGCCTATTCTTTCGTCACCTCGCCGCAGATTACCTGCCTAGGCGCGCTAGAGCCTCGCGAATATTCTGTCGGTCTCTTAGCACAGGCAGGAAGAGGTCGCCAAATCTCGCGACACGGTGCCCGATGGTGCGCAAGGTACATGCGTCCTTGTCTAGGGAGTTACTTTCTATCTCCTCCCACTTCACAGGGGTGCTTACTGTGGCGCCGGGCCTTGCCCGCACAGCATACACGCCTACTAGCGTTTTGCCACGCGCATTCTGTAGCGCGTCGAGATAGAGCTTGCCTTGGCGGGCGGCGGGATGACGTACGAGTGTAGTTATCTCCGGCAAGACGTTATTTACAGCCTGGAGCACAGCCGTGGCAAACGACCTCGACTCTTGGTAAGTCGCGCCGGAGAGGAGAGGGACGTATATTTGCAGCCCATCTCCGCCGCTAGTCTTCGGATAGCCGCGCAATCCCAAGTGCGAGAGAGCCGCCCGCAGAGTCAGCGCGGTCTGTCGCACGTGAGCCCATGTCGTGCGCTCCATCGGATCAAGGTCAAAGACGGTGTAATCCGGAGAATCAATGCTGTCTACGCGCGAGAGAAAAGGGTGCAACTCAAAGGCCGTCTGATTGGCCAACCAAACAAGTACGGCTGGGTGGTCGGCAATCACGTATCTGATGACTCTTCTTTCGCTCGGCAGCGACGCGGTTCTTATCCATGGCGGCGCGCTACTTGGCGTGTTCTTTTGATAAAAGCTCTTGCCTTGCCAGCCGTCAGGGTAACGCGTGAGGACTAACGGGCGGTCCTTAAGATGCGGCAAAATGGTGGGCGCAATGTCGTTGAAGTAGTTTATCAGTTCTGCTTTGGTGATGTGCTCTTTTGGCCACAGCACTTTGTCGAGATTGCTCAGTGCCACGCTATGCCCGCCTACTTGTACCGTAATGTCACCGGCCATAGGCCTTAATCCGCGGAGCAAAGCCCTTAATTACCGGAGCTCTAATTTTCAGGGTTTCCGTCCACTCCATAAATTCCACGTCAGCGAGCAAGACCGGCTGCACAGCAATAGCACCTCTAGGGAACCCCTCCGGCGCACACGGCAGAGAGAGCCTTGGGAGTTCTTGTGTTAAGAGCTTAATATGCTCATTTGTCAGGCCGCTGCCGACCCGTCCACACAAGTTGTATCCGCCACCCTCCGCTTCTGTCGCCACTAACAGCGAGTTTACTTGACCGGCGCGCAGTGTGTACCCCACCACTATAAATTCCTCACGCAGCTTGTGCTTTATCTTTTGCCAGGCGAACGTCCTTTGGCCAATGAGATACCGACTGCCCTTTGCTTTGGCGACAATTCCCTCCGCCCCCGTCAGCTTCGTATCCTTATACAAAGCGGGACCGTCCGTACAGCTCTCGACTATGTGCACTATACCGACATGCTGCGCGAGCCTTTCACTGAGCATGGCGCTCCTTACTTCGAGGGGCAAATGGGTAATCGAGCATCCGTCCAGTTCAAGCATGTCAAATACCATGTAGTGCACTGGCAGAGATTCCCTAAGCCGCCGCGCAGCCTGTGGATTAGTAGCTCCCTCGCGGCGCAAGATAGCTGGAAAGCTGGTGCGCCCTCCTTCTCTTAGCACAACTACCTCCCCATCGAGAATAGCGGCGGTGGCACTAAGTGCATCGGCGAGCACCGCAAGTTCCGGGTAGTGCTCCGTGCGCAAGTTAAGACGCCTATTTTGTAGCGTAACTCTCCCCCGAGCCACGAAACTAAGCATGCGCACGCCATCCCACTTACGCTGAAAGATGTAATCCCCGCTAGGAATCTCGCTGGCAGAAGTCAGCAGCATAGGCGTTACCTGCCCCGGCCGCATCATCAGGAGATTGCCTTGCGGCGCTGCTCATCCACCAAAGCGAGCGAGGCGCGCAGCGCTTCCATCAAGTCACCTACGCGCGCAGCCGGTTGCGTGGCTACGGCACTAATCTCCCCGCCCTCTGCTTTCGCTGTGAGAAGTGCCAGCAGTTCACCGCGATAAGTGTCGGTGTACTTCGCAGCTACAAAGGGTTCGGCCAGGCGCTCTATTAACTCGAGCGCCATCCGTCGCTCCGCATCCTGGATGACGACTGCCTCGTGGATGGCGGGGACTTCCGCCGCATCGCGTATTTCGTCAGGGTAAAACATTAGGGCCATGACAATGCAGTCGGCGATTACCCTAAGGGTCACCAAGTGCTGCTTCTCCCGCAGATGCACTTTGCCTACAGCGATTTTCCCGGTCTCTTCCATCGCTGTGCGCAGCAAATGGTACGCCTTCTTGCCCGTTTCGCTCGGTGCCAGGTAGTACGTCTTGTGAAAATATATGGGGTCAATGTCCTCCAGATTCACAAAATCCAGTATGTCGATGCTGCGGGAGGCCGCCCCCTGCAGGCCGTCGAGTTCCTCCTCGGTTATAAGCGTAAATCTCCCCGGCTCCCACTCATACCCGCGCACTGTGTCGTCCCAGGCTACTTCCTGTCCACAGGCTGAGCAGACGCGCTTCTGCTTGAGCGGAGCCTGACAAGCCTTGTGCAGCAAGCGAAACCGCAAGTCTTTGTCCTCGGTAGCCGTGAACATCTTTACCGGAACGTTAATCAGCCCAAACGAAATGGCCCCATTCCAGATGCTGCGCATACAAAAACCGCCTCCCTTTCATTTAGAGTCTCCGGAGGCGGTAGGCACTAATCCTGCGAGCCGTCAAGAGATATGGATTGCAGGCTCCATCATTAAACCCTTTAGGTCATCGCGAAGTCGCCGACAGGCATCGTCATCGCCCCGCGCCACTAACCCAACCGCGCCTTCACTACCCCCCACTCCACCGCTGTGAACGTGCACGGCGTCGAGCGCATAGAGCAGGTGTATGGCGTCAAGTTCGGTAATCACCGTGCCGTAGGTTACGGGGAAAAGTCCGCATGGCATCCCCAGCGAAGCCTCTAACGGAATTTGGCCCAAGGCGTTAGCTGCCGCGCTCACCGACGGCACAAGCTTCTCTAGCCCTACGGGGAGAATCAAATGCGCGCCGACTGAAACAAGGTGTCCATAAGCCGCACCAATGGTGCCACCGTTCTTGCCGCCTACAAGTACTCCCACAGTTCCGCCTGCGTCCAGAGCGTTTCCGCCTTTAACAAACACGTCTTCATGCGTAAAGTCCTGTAACACTTCTTGCCAAGTGCGGTGTGACACTTCACCTTGCTCAAACGCCAGCGGCTTAAGTCGAGTCTGCGGCGGCGTCAAGCTCCACTTGGAATCCGTGACTATACCTGCGGTATAGCGGGCCTTTTCTAGCTGCTGGCCCGTCAGTTCCTCGGCAATATAGGCGTTTGTGATGCCTCCGGCCACAATCAGGCGACCCGCCTTGTGGGCGCGTTGCACTGCCGGCATTGACACCACCGCTCTCGCAATCAGGCGTTTGCTGGCAGCGGGTGTCAGGACAAAGGTAATAGCGCGCATACTTTTCCTCCTTCAATTGTTAAGTAAGCTGTTTGTGTGGGCGAGCATTCGGCAACACTGTTACCGAGGTGGTTAAGGTGACGATTCGCCGCAGAAAATGCAAATCGTGTCATAAAGAATACCAATACTATGTAGGTGCGGCCATGCCCGACACAGCCCTGTGTTCAGTGTGCCTTGGCAATACTATTGTTATTACCGGTGCTGTAGAAAACGACGAAGACGGAATCGCGTGAATACTTTTGTCGACTTGGCGCACGTGCCAAACGGTGCTATACTTTAGCAGTAAACATAGCATATCATGTCACTTGACTTGTGTGTGCAAGTGATGTAAATTCTATGTTGTTGTGTTTGCGGGGTATAGCGCAGCTTGGCTAGCGCGCCTGCCTTGGGAGCAGGAGGTCGCAGGTTCAAATCCTGCTGCCCCGACCAACTTTATGGCCCCATAGTGAAGCGGTCTAACACACCAGCCTTTCACGCTGGCGACACGGGTTCGAATCCCGTTGGGGTCACCATTTATGCCGGCGTAGCTCAATGGTAGAGCAGCTGACTTGTAATCAGCAGGTTGCGGGTTCGAATCCCATCGCCGGCTCCATTCTTCGTGCTTCGTGCTTCGTGCTTCGTGCTTCGTAGAACGAGGTTCTCACGCCTTAAACCTAACGCCTAACGCCTAACCCCGAAAGCTGACTGCTGAGCGCTGAACCCCTAGTTCATGATTCACGATTCCTGATTCATGATTTCTAGCGCCTCACAGCTCAAGGCTCCATTCTAACCTCTAACTTCTAACCTCTCACCTCTAGTTACACAGGGGCGTCGCCAAGCGGTAAGGCACGGGACTTTGACTCCCGCATGCGTTGGTTCAAATCCAGCCGCCCCTGCCACTAAACTAGACGTTAGATGTTAGAAATTAGAAGTTAGAGTATCTAACCTCTCTAACCTCTCTAACCTCTAACCTCAAATCTCTAACCTCTAGTTATGGGCCATTAGCTCAGTGGTAGAGCACCCGCCTTTTAAGCGGGGTGCCGATGGTTCGAGTCCATCATGGCCCACCATCCATATGCGAGGATGGCGGAATTGGCAGACGCGCTAGACTTAGGATCTAGTGGGCAACCGTGGGGGTTCGAGTCCCCCTCCTCGCACCAATTTAATCTCAGGCCGGTATAACAGCTTGCTCCCGCAGGCTGTTTTTATGTTGAGTGCTGCTACTAATCCTCGCGGTAAATCCAGGGTAGTAGAGCCTGTTCGCAGTCTACAAGCTCTTCGGAGGCAAAGTATAGCGCTATCTCTCGCTCCGCAGCCGCGAGGCTGTCAGAAGCGTGCACGATGTTCCTCCCTTTGCACAAGCCGTAATCGCCCCGGATGGTGCCTCCGGCGGCATCTGCGGGATCCGTTTTGCCGACAAGGCTGCGTAGTACGCTTACCGCCCGGTGTCCTCGCACGCACATGGCCACTACTGGCCCTGCGGTTATGTACTCCAGCAGTTTTGGGTAGAAGACCTTTCCCTCGTGCTCGGCGTAGTGAAGAGCGGCCAGCTGTGGGTTCACCACCAACATCTTTACGCCAATTAGCTGGAGGCCCTTGTTCTCTAAGCGAGTGATGACTTCACCTATGAGCCCCCTATGTACCCCGTCCGGCTTGATTAAGCAGAAGGTTCTCTCCATAAGTCACCTCCAAGTTTGCAGTTGGCCTAGGCAGAAGCCTCCTGCAACGCAGGAGGCCTATGTTAGTCAGCATTAAGCTCGGCGACTGTCTTAGCATCGAGGCGCTTCACAAGCTCGAGCACGAGCTTTACCGCGTTCTCGTAGTCGTCGCGGTGAATGATGCCGTAGTGGCTGTGGATATAGCGCGTAGGCACGGCTATGCACAAGCTTGGCACACCACCGGCGTTAATGTGGATGCGTCCGGCATCTGTCCCGCCGGCTGACAAGACGTCAAATTGCAGGGGAATGCCATTAACTTTGGCCACGTCAATAACGAAGTCGCGCAGCTTGACGTGCGGAATCATCGAAGAGTCATAGAGCAGGACAACCGGCCCCTTGCCAAGCTTCTCATTCATTTTGTCGGCTCCCGGACTATCGCCGGCGATGCCGACTTCTAGGGCAAAACCGATGTCCGGGTCGATAACATGGGAACTAGTCGTTGCGCCGCGCAACCCGACTTCTTCCTGTACCGTACCGACGCCGTACACAGTATTTGGATGTTCGATGTCCTTAAGGGCGCGCACCACCTCAATGAAAAGGGCGCAGCCCAAGCGGTCATCCCACGCTTTGGCCATAAGGTATTTTTCATTGCGCATGACCGTGAACTCCGCGTGGGGAATAATCGGGTCCCCAAGGCGGATGCCAAACGTCTCTGTAGCCTCGGTTTCGTCGCTAGCGCCGACGTCGATAAACATGGCCTGAATCTCTACCACTTTGTTCTTCTCTTCGGGAGAGAGGATGTGTGGAGGCTTGCTGCCGATTACTCCTACTACATCGCCCTTATTAGTCTTTATCACGACGCGCTGTCCAAGCATCACTTGGCTCCACCACCCGCCAAGCGTCTGGAACTTGATGAAACCCTCTTTGGTTACTTTGCTGACCATAAAGCCGATTTCGTCCATATGCCCGGCAATCATCACCCGCGGGCGGTCCGACGTGCCAGCCTTCTTGCAGATGATACTGCCGATGCGGTCCGTGCTTATTTCGGCATAGCCCTCCATGTAGCTGCGGATAACTTTGCGCACCTCGTGTTCGAATCCCGGCACTCCGGGAGCGTCGGTAATGTCTTTGAGTAGTTTTAGGGTGCTGTCCATAGATTCTCTCCTCTCACGTACCTTTGGCTAGTTCAGGCGTGTGTTTCCTCACATATCTTCTTGATGGCCGCAAGCATTCCTTCACTGTTCTCGCGCACTTTCTTCTTCAGTAGCGGATTCAGCAGAGCCGCAAGCATTGGAACGCCGAATTCAAAGTCTACCGTCAGTAGAACGTTGACCGTCTCGCCGTCTGGGCTGAGTTGCCACTTGCCTTCGAACTTCTTGAGGTCCCCGCTTACTTGCGTGTACTCAATGCGGTAGTCGTCAGGGAAAAACACGTCGCGCTCACGCCAGGAAATAATGCGTCCGTCGACGTTACTGACCCATTTGCTGACTGTGGTATTCCCCGCACGCTCTTCGATGGTGACGCTCTTTAAGTTTGGCATAAACTGCGGATAGCTCGCCATGTCCGCTACGATTGCCCAGATGCGCTTAATGTCGCCCTTGATTGTGGTGTTAACTTCTACGTAAGGCATGAGTGTCCCTCCTTTACAGGTCCGCGGCCAGGTCCCCGGCCGAGGCGACAATCTTTTCCCATACCCCGATGGCCCGCTCTACTTCCGGCGCGGTTATCACTAAGGGTGGCTCGATGCGAATGACTTTCGGGTTGTTTAGCGTATAGGCAGCGAGGATTTTGTTGTTTACCAGTTCGGAAATGGCAAAGCCAGCATAGCCCTCATGGGTAAACTCGAGGCCAATAATCAGGCCTTGTCCGCGCACTTCTGCTAGGATACCTGGGTATTTCACCTGCATTTCCCGAAGCGCCCCTAGGAACCTATTGCCCATAACAGCCGCGTTCTCGCACAAGTTCTCATCCTGCGTGACTTTAATTGCGGCAATAGCCGCGGCGCATGCCAAGGGATTGCCGCCAAACGTGGAAGTGTGCAAGAACGGCGCATCAATAAAGCTCTGCCAGAGGTGAGGCTTGGCCACAATCGCGCCGATAGGCATAACGCCTCCGCCCAAAGCCTTGGCCAAACAAAGGATATCCGGGACAACACCCTCGTGTTCGACAGCAAACATCTTGCCGGTGCGACCCATACCGGTCTGCACTTCGTCGACAATCAGCAGTACGCCTTTTCTGTCGCAGATTTCGCGAACAGATGCCAAGTAACCGCTAGGAGGAACTATCACGCCTCCCTCGCCTTGAATAGGCTCCACGATTACCGCAGCGGTGTCGTTGCCTATCGCCGCCTCGATAGCCTGCGCATCGCCAAAGGGAACATGGCCAAAGCCGTTTAAGAGCGGCTTAAAGGGCTCGCGGAACAACTCGCGCCCTGTCGCGCTCAGCGAACCCAAGGACTTACCGTGGAAGGCTCCGGTTGTAGAGATTATGCCCTGCTTGCCTGTAGCTACCTTAGCTAGCTTTATGGCCGCCTCTACCGCTTCGGTTCCGCTGTTGCACAAAAACGAATACGTAAGGTCGCCCGGAGTAATTTCAGCTAGGAGTTCGGCTAAGTCAGCCATCGGTTTGTTTAAGAGAATTTTGGTCGGCATGGCCATGCGGTCTAGCTGTGCTTTGACTGCCGCCACAACTCGCGGATGAGAATGCCCTACGCCGTACATGCCGTAGCCACCCAGTAGGTCAAGGTATTCATCGCCCTTAAAGTCGGTTACCGTACTGCCCCGCGCCGAGTGCTCCACAGTGGCTAGGCCCATGTAACGGAAAAGTCTTGCCAGACTCGGGTTGACGAAGCGCTCATACTTCGCAATCGTTTCCTCTGCAACTGCGTGGACATCGTGCTCTACCACATTTTCCCCTCCTATGTTTACCCTTGCCCAAATTGTACACTACATCGTGCACAAAGAAAAGCATGGGCAAAAACGCAAATGAGAGGACTTCACTTGGAAGTCCCCTCAAACTAGGCGTGCTCTGGAAAGGCTGGTCGGGCTGACAGGACTTGAACCTGCGACCTCATGCACCCCAAGCATGCGCGCTAGCCAAACTGCGCTACAGCCCGCCGCTTGCTCATTATAGCTTACTGGGCAGGTTTGCGCAAGCGTTTAGAGGATAATGGCGATTAGGCCGCCGCTGCCTTCATTGATCATGCGCTGCAAGCACTCGCGCAGTTTTTCCTGAGCGTTGTCGGGCATGGTGAGCAGCTTATTTTGAATGCCGTCACGCACTAGGTGATGCAGCGACTTGCCAAAGATGTTAGCACTCCAGAGCTTTTCCGGGCTGCCCTCGAACTCGTCGACAAGGTACTTAATGAGGTCTTCACTTTGCTTTTCCGTACCGACGATAGGGGCTACCTCGGACTCTACGTCTACTCGGATAATATGGAACGAGGGAGCCGTAGCGCGTAGCCGCACGGCGAAACGGGAGCCCTGCCGGATAATGTCGGGCTGATCTAGAGACATCTCTTCTAGGCTAGGTGGTGCGATGCCATAGCCTTGGTTCCTCGCTTCACGGAAAGCGTCTCGTATACGGTCATACTCGCGGCTAGACTGTGTCAGTAACCGCAGCAACTTAAGAATAGTGTCCTGGCCCCTAACCTCTTCCCCAGCCGCCTCACTCAAGGCGTCGTAATAGAGGTGATCCGGCGTCGTGACCTCTACGTTAGCTACGCCTTTGGCCAAGTCCATGTTTTGCAGGACGACGTCCTGTACGGCATCACAGAGACTAAGCTCCAGAATGAGGTCGTCAATGTCCCGCAGCCGCCGCACCAGCTTGACACCCTCGGCGACGGCTTCTTCGAGCTTAACTCGCAGCCAATGCGCGGTGTCAAGCACACGTATCCAGGCGGGCAGGGCTACGTTAGCCTCACGCACCGGGAACTCATACAGCGCTTCTTTTAAGATAGTGGCTACGTCTTCTTCCGTCATTTTTGCACAGTTGACGGGTAAAACGGCCACGCCGTACTTGGCTTCTAACTCGCCTCGCAGCAAAAGCGTGTCTGGGTTATTGGGCTGGCTGGAATTGAGCAGGAGCAAAAAGGGCTTGCTTAGCTCGCGCAGTTCACTAACCACCCGTTCTTCCGCGGGAACAAACTCGGCCCGCGCAAGGTCGGAGAAAGAACCATCGGTCGTAACCACAATCCCTACCGTGGAATGCTCGTCAATTACTTTTTGTGTGCCCATCTCGGCCGCCTCTTCAAAGGTGACGGGTTCAGGCGACCACGGCGTCTGCACCATGCGTGGGCCGTTCTCGTCCATATACCCGCGTGCGCCTTTGACGGTATACCCTACGCAATCCACCAGCCTGACTCGCGCTGCCAGACCGGGCGAAAGCGCAAGCTCAACCGCTTCGTCCGGAATAAACTTGGGCTCCACAGTCATAATGGTGCGACCGGCCCCGCTTTGCGGCAGCTCATCGCGCGTGCGTTCCCTAACATGCTCATCGTCTATGTTAGGGAGAACCACCAGCTCCATGAACCGTTTGATGAAGGTAGACTTGCCGCTGCGAACTGGCCCTACAATTCCAAGGTATATATCTCCGCCTGTTCTCTCAGCAATATCCTTGAGTAAATCGAACCGCTCCATGTGCACCCACTTCCCCCCTTCTTCCAAACACCGCAAGGCAACCACCTGCAAGGCTTGGTCAGTACAATATATTCGGGAGGATTGCGGATATAACTAAGGCAGGGATTCTTCCGTTTCGTTTTTCATGTTTCGCGTCATTAACCCCATGACGGCCTCGCGTGGGTCGCGCCGGTTAAACAATACATCGTGCAGCGCTGTTGTGATGGGCATATCTATCTCGTGTTCTAGCGCGAGCTGATGTGCCGCGCGCGTAGTATTGACACCTTCGATAACCATAGGCGTTCCACCTTGCACCTCGGCAAGCTGCTTCCCCTGCCCTAGGGCCAAGCCGGCGCGGCGGTTGCGGCTGTGCGCGCTCGTACACGTTACGATTAAGTCGCCCATCCCAGACAATCCGGCGAAGGTAGAAGCCTCTGCTCCTAAAGCCCTGCCGAGGCGCACTATCTCAGTCATGCCGCGCGTCATAAGCGCAGCCTTAGTGTTGTCGCCATACCCAAGGCCGTCGACGACACCCGCGGCAAGTGCGATTACGTTCTTTAACGCACCGCCTAGCTCGACGCCGATAAGGTCACGGTTGGTGTAGACGCGAAAAGTGTCGGTCATCAGCACGCGCTGTGCGGCCGTCGCAAAAGCTTGGTCAGGTGACGCCACTACCGCCGCCGAAGGAATCCCCCGCCCAACCTCTAAAGCAATGTTGGGGCCGGAAAGAACAGCCAGTGGATAGCTCGCTCCGAATACCTCGCTGAGTACAACGGACATGCGCAGATTCGTGCCAAACTCCAAGCCTTTAGCCGCACTGACTATGGGTGTGACATGCGACAACTGCTGGTGCAATAACTGCGCCGTTGCCCGCACAAAGGCGGACGGCACTGCCAGAATAATCAGCTCGCAGCGAGAAAAGTGCGTAAAGGAGTCGACCGGCGTAACATTCTCAGGCAACCTAACACCCGGCAGAAAATTGGCATTGGTGCGCTGGAGGCGGATTTCTTCGCGCACTGCGTCTTCGCGCACCCACATGATCACCTCTGCCGCGTTCTTCGCGACCACGGAAGCTAGCGCGGTGCCCCAGCCGCCTCCGCCTACTATGCCTATTTTCATGTGGACACCTCCCATACGTTTGTGGCTTGTGGCTTGGAGCAGCTGTGAGCTGTGAGCTGTGAGCTGTGAGCTGTGAGCCGGGGCAATCATGAATCAGGAATCGTGAATCATGAACCGCGGGCTCTCAGCTGTAAGCTGTAAGCAGGTTGAGGTGGAAAGGTACGTAAAAGGTTAAGATGGAACGGGTGCCACTGCGATACCGCTCTACTGAGCACTAGGCACTAGGCACTGAGCACAAAGCACGAAGCACGGAGCACGCTCCCCTCTACTAAGAGCCAGGAGCCAGCAACCCCACAGCCGGCGCCATCACTCCTTCTTGCGTGTCAGCAAGCGTATGGATGTGCCGGAGAATCCGTATACCGCACGGATGCGGTTCTCCAAAAAGCGCAGGTAACTAAAGTGCATCAGCAACGGATCGTTGACCAAGAACAGGAAAGTGGGCGGCTTGACGTCTGTCTGCGTCACATACCCTATTTTTAGTTTCTTGCCGCGCACTTGCGGCGGAGGAGTCACCACTGTAGCCTCCGTCACGAGCTCCATCAAGACCGAGGCGCGAACCCGCTTTGTCTGTTCCGCATGTACGGCAGACACTAGTTCGAGAATCTTTGGCACGCGCTGCCCGGTCTTAGCCGAGACAAAAATACAGGGGGCATAGTCGGCAAACTGCAGCTCTGCATAGATTTTTTGCTTAAACTTGTCAGCAGTCCAATCGTCTTTGACCACGAGGTCCCACTTGTTGACGACAAAGATAATGCCCTTGCCCTTCTCGTGTGCGTAGCCAATAATCTTCTTGTCCTGCTCGAGAATGCCCTCTGTAGCGTCTATCACCATTAGGCAGATATCGGCTTTATCTACCGCACGCAAGCTCCGCATCACGCTATAGCGCTCGATATCTTCCCTGACCTTAGCTTGTTTGCGTAAGCCCGCCGTATCCACAATTACGTACTTGCTGTCGCCGCGCTCAAAATATGTGTCCACCGCATCGCGTGTAGTGCCTGGGATGTCACTGACAATAACGCGTTCCTCTCCCAGGATTGAGTTGACTAGGGAGGACTTCCCCACATTAGGGCGCCCCATAACTGTAAGCTTAACGATGTCCTCGCCGTATTCGGGCGGAGCGGCTGCCGGTAGGCGGTTGACAATCAGGTCAAGGAGATCGCCGATGTTCATGCCGTTAGCGGCGGAAATAGGCACCGGGTCGCCTAGCCCGAGGCGGCAGAAATCCGCGGCGTGTGCAAAAAGCGCGGGCACGTCAAGTTTGTTCACCACAAGGAGCACCGGCTTCTGCGTGTGGCGCAAGATGCGGGCTACCTCATCGTCCGCCGCAGTTACGCCCTGCCTGCCGTCGACGAGAAACACGATTAGATCCGCTTCGTCTATGGCCACCTGTGCCTGCAACCGCATCTGCTTAAACAAGACATCTTCGCTCAGCGTGTCAATGCCGCCGGTGTCTACTAAAGTGAAATTCCGGCCTGTCCACTCCACTTCCGCATACAGCCGATCGCGGGTTACGCCCGGCGTATCTTCCACGATGGAGATACGCTTGCCCACCAGATAATTAAATAACGTCGATTTTCCCACATTGGGTCGACCGACAATCGCGACGAAAGCCAACCGCTTCACTCCCCTTTGGTTATACGTGCCAACTCGTTTCCTTGCGTAGGGCAAGCAGTAAGCGCAAGTTGCGGAAAACGCGCGCAGAGCTCGCTAAACGTTAAGCCGTCAAGAAAAGCATCCGCCCGGAGGCACACGTCCGGAATAAGTACCAGAGTGTCGGGCGCGAGCTGCGCGGTCTCTAGTGCCGCTGCAACGTCCCGCCCACCCAGAAGCCCCGTAACGGTAACCTGCCCCCCAAAGAGCGTGTTTTTAACAACTACGAGGTCTACAGCTCCGCCCGCGAGATTTACCGTGTGCTGCAAACTTCGCATGACGCCTTGCGCGCTTTCACCGGTGAGCCACGCCGTAGGGCGCAAGCTAAGTCCCGTGCTCCTCCAGTTCGCCCACTCACGACGAAAATCGTCGATGAAGCTCCGACATAAGCCCACGCCGTTCTCCAGTTGTGGATAGTCGTCATACTGCGCGTGGCCCGGAAAGTCGGCTTGCGCTAAGACGTAGAACTCGTCTGCGGAGTAGACCACGCTAACACCGTGTTTTCGCCGCATGCGACCGGCGAAGTGACCAACTTCTCTGAGAACCGCTCGCGCGGAAGGCGCGTCATAACCGGTTAGCTGCGTAAGGCATGAGCGGTAGCCGGTCAGGCCAACCGGGACTACTGCTACAGAGTCTACGCCTGGGTAGAGCGCTGTCAGTTCGCGTAAGCTACGGGTAAGCTCCTCGCCGTCATTTAATCCGGGTACAAGCACGAGTTGGGCGTGTACGGCAATGCCACGCGAAACTAGCTCCCGCAGTTGTGCCATAACCTCGGCCGCTCGCGGGTTCTGCATAATGTAAGCTCGTAGCCGCGGGTTAGTGCTGTGAACAGAAACGTAAATTGGCGAAATGCGCTCCCGTAGGATGCGCAGCCAGTCATCGTCGTCAACGTTGGTTAGGCTTACAAAAGAACCATACACGAGCGAGAGTCTGTAGTCGTCGTCCTTGACGTAAAGGCTGTCGCGCTGCCCTGACGGCATCTGCCGTACAAAGCAGAATACGCAATTGTTTTGGCAAGTATGTAGTCTGTCAATGGTAGGAGAGTCGAATCCGAGGCCTATGTCCGCCCCGGACTCGTGTCTGACAACGTAAGTTTTCTCGCACCCATGCTCATCGCGCGCCACAATGCGCATTACCGATGCAGCCAGGGCATGTTTCCAGTCGATGATGTCTCTTACAGTCTCGCCGTTGACGCTTACAATACTAAGACCCACACGAAGTCCCGCGCGTGCGGCGGGCGAAGCAGGCAGGACACTAGTCACTTTGTGCATATATATCTCTCCCGGGACACAACCTCAGCCCACATTATCCCCCACTGCCCCTATTACGTCAAGTGCGGCATATGGCTTTCACCTCGCTTACGAGCCGCACGAAACATCCGTACCGCGCCAAAATTCCCCACACGCACAGCGGCCGCCCTAACCACACGCAGCCACAACGCCGTGAGAGAAACCCGCCTAGGCGCACCCAAAAGCTGATGCAACTTAGCGCATCTACTATGCATAGATCGTCCGGCTTGACGTGGCTCCCGGCGAGAACTAAGCGCAGTGCGGTGAGAGTTACAGCCCGGTTGGGACCTAGTCCGGCCACGTAGACGTTATTCCCATACTCGTCTTCCCCAAGTTTACGTACGTGACCTAGTCGACGTGCTGAGCCTTGATCAAAGTTTGGCAAGGACAATATCTCAGACGGCAACGGACGCACTGTGGTTGGGAGCAGACCCAAATGTATGCCCGCCGCCGTTACCGAGGTATGACTGCCTGCGTAGCAGCAGTAGATGACCTCCACTAGCTCCCTGACCTTTGGGAAAGCTCAAAGCCGAGCAGCCACTTCTGCGCGGGAAAGCGCAAATACAACCAGAAGCGGAGCCTGCAGAACATTCCTTCCTTGACGTAGAGCGGAGAGAAGTGTGTTACATGCCACAAAACTCCCGCGGCCTCTGTAAGGCGTTGTGCTATGTCACCGGAGCCGCCGCTGTTTAGGCAGATGACCCTGTTCCCCTCCTGCGAGAGACATATAAAGCGCCCAGGCCTGCTCACGGCAGGCCACAGCTTGGGCAAGTGCGTACAGACAGCTTCGTCACCTAGGTGCCTAAGACCTACAATCAAAGCGGCGACCCCCGCGCCGCTATGCACGAGGAGGGTTCGTGTCGTCGCCATCACCGCGATTCTTCCGGCGCGAGCCAAGAAACTCGCTGCCCACAAACTGCCGCACCTTCTCTTTCATCTCGGCGACGCTGCCCGTACTGAGAAAGAGGTAGGCAACGCCGCCGGCCACTAGGAGCCCAAGGATAAACAAGAGACTCGTGCGGGCGGCACTTCCCTCGCGCGCAAAGCCTGCCGCGCTGTCCGGAGCTGCACCTCCCAGATATGCCGCCACTACTTGTGCAAAGAGCTCTGCGCCATCTTTAGCTTCGGCGCGCGTGCTCTTGTGCGTGCCCATCTCAAGCAAAACGGCGCGCGGGTGCAGCTCCTGATTGTAGCTGCCACGCCCAAAGAAAATGCCTTTCACTAAGCCGGGGAAACGCTTATCCGCAGCAGCCTTTAGCTCCTGTGCAAACTGCTTGTTGGCACGCATGTTAGGATTCTGGCGCCCTACTACCAACTGCACTTGTGCTAACTCGCGCCCCTTAACAGTAGCCGTGTAGAACCTGCGCTCTAGGGCATCGCGGTGCACGTCTAGGAGCGCCTGCGGCTGGTTTTGCCGCATTAGACTTACGGCTGTGCGGCGGGAACGCTGATAAGCGAGTTTGTCGTGCGGACAGTGGATGGTCTTGGTGTGTTCCACCTGTACGCCTTGCGCCTTAAGGTCGGCCGTAAAGGAGTCGCCTACCTTGAGGATGCCTCCGTTGCCGCGAATGCTAGACGAGCCGTCGCTAGGACGAAAGGACTCGGCGCTGTGCGTGTGATATATCGCGACACGCACCTCGCGCTCTGCGGCTCTCGCTTTTGGCAATACATCGGCCTGGCCAAACTCTTCGAGAAAGACGGGAAACCATGCCGACGGCTCGGCAATAGCTTCGGTGCGCAGGAGACGGGCCATAGCGCGAAAGCCCTCGATGGCCGTAACTTCATACAGGCGGTTGTCTGGCGTCTGGGCCATGTCTCCCACGTACACCATGCGCGCAGTGTGAAAGACCTCTTCGCCCGTCTCTGCATCCACAAGCGTAAAGAACTGCCCTTCCGGGGCATCTTCTTCCCAGTCCGGCACAACCGCACCGCGCCAGAGGTGAGGCGAAAACCACCACGGCTCCGTGAATAGGGCCAGCACGAGCGCGAAAACCAGGAGGAAGTAGGCTGCGAATAACCTACGACTCACTGCCATCTCTCCTTTCCGGACTTCTTAGTTCCTGCGGCCGTTCCGATGTGATTTCCACCGGCCCTCCCTGCAGTTTTTCACGCGTTTCGCCAACAAGTTCTGCCAGCAGCACGGCAATCAAGCCCGCTAAGACCACGGTGTCGAAGATGCCTGTGCCGCCGATAGTAGTCGCGCCCTCAAAGGGGCCGATGTAAAGTTGAATGCCGTAGATTAGGTCGTTTAGCACCACTCCCAGCACACCAGCAATAAACGAGCCGCGGCGCGAGCGGCCAAACAGGTATGCGGTAATGCCGGCAATTAAGGCAAACATGTAAATGGGGTCAAGCAACATGTGCTTCTCCGTGGGAAGGTAGGCGGACACTAAGTAAATCGCCGCCGTAGTGGCAATGGTCGCTAGCACCGTGCGCCACCGCTCCTTGGCGGTGCCTGCTGTCACAAAGAGGTACAAGCTGATGCCAATCGGGATGAGCCCTCCCCCGACGTTGATGGCCAGGGTAGGCGCTAGGGGCAAGTCAGGAAGAAACCCACCGATTAACATGGCCAATACCAGCATCAGCGCGGTGCGGTCGTTCATTTTCATGCGGTCTAGCACGCGTTGTGCTACGCCGCTCATGATCAGGATAGTCACAATCACCAAGGCAATCAGACCAACCGGTAGACCTAGCAAGGGATCGCTCCTTTCTCAAGCTGCCAAAAATGACTTCGCGCCCTACCGCTAGTGTGCCCGAAACCGAGGCGACTAAAAAAGAAAAAGCACATTGGTTGCCCAATGTGCAGACCTAGGTCTAGACCTAAGCTATTTCTTTTCCTTAAGCAGCTCTCCAAAAACGTCGCCGAGCGTTACCTTGCTCTCCTCGCGGTAGCTGTGGTTGCGGTCGTCGCGGCCGCGCCTCTCGCCGCGCTCGCGGCGCTCGCCTCTCTCGCCGCGTTCCGGCCGCTCCGCGCGCTCATGCTGCGGGCGCTCCGAAGCTTCTTTAATGGACAAGCTGACGCGATGTTCCGCTGGCACGATGGAAAGGATTTTAACCGTTACCTGGTCGCCGGGCCTTACGGCATCCTCCGTCTTCTCCACGCGGTCATGCGCGAGCTGTGAGATATGCACCAGTCCCTCGATGCCAGGCGCAATTTCCACGAACGCGCCAAAGCTCGCGGTGCGCACGACGCGCCCAGGCACTATCGCGCCGGGTGTAAACATATCCGAGATTTTATTCCAGGGGTCGCCCTCACCCTGCTTGATACTCAGCGAGACGCGGCCCTTTTCACGGTCTACGCCAAGGATTTTCACCTTAACCTCTTGCCCGACGGTCAACGCCTCTTGCGGGTGACTGACGCGCTGCCAAGCAATCTCCGAAACATGCACCAGCCCGTCTACGCCACCTAAATCGACAAAGGCGCCAAAGTCCGTTAGCCGCTGCACTACGCCTTCGCGGATATGCCCTGGGACGAGGCCTTCCCAAGTTCTAGACTTGAGTTCCTCGGTCTTTTTCTCGAGGGCTTCCTTGCGCGATACGACTACCCGGCGGCGAGGCTCCTCAATTTCCTTCACCAGGACCGACACCGTCTGGCCGAGGTAGGCGGTAAGGTCGGGCACATAGCGCAAATCAACGTGGGATGCAGGCATAAAGGCTTTTATTCCAAGCACATCAACCATAACCCCGCCCTTGACGGCTTCGACTATTTTCCCCTGTAGGATAGCGCCACTTTCGCGTGCTGCCCTAATGTCCTTCATGCCCTGGTCTTCAGCCGCACGGCGCTTAGAAAGAAGAATCTTGTCTTCTTTGCCGTCAATGCGGAGAACCACAGCGCTGATAGTCTCGCCGATGGGGCACATTTCGACAGGGTTAAAGTTGGGGTCATGGCTTAACTCGCTCTTCGTTATGTACCCCTCTGACTTTTGTCCTATGTCCACTAGGACACCTTCCGCATCGGCGCTGACAACCCGCCCCTCAACCAATTGCCCGCGCTTAAGAGCAGTGAAGTGAGCGGATTCACTGGCAGCAGTAGTCTCTTCTGCCGCAGCCTCTTGTACTTCCGGGAGCTTGTTTTCCATGTTCTCCATTGCGACGACGACCTCCTTAATGATCCATTCAGGGGTGGAAGCACCTGCAGCCACACCAGCCACCCGTTTGCCAAGAAACCATGCCGGGTCTAACTGGTCAGATGTTTCGACCTGATAGGTGGGAGTGCCCGCCCGGCTACAAAGGGCGGTTAGGTTCTTGGTGTTGGCACTATTATTCCCACCCACGATTACCATTATATCTACTTGTGCGGCTAATTGATAGGTGGCAAGTTGTCTTTCTTGCGTGGCAACACAAATTGTGTTGACTGCGTTCACCTCATGCCCACGCTGGCGAAGGAACAGAACTACTTCGTCAAAGGCTTCTATGGGAGTAGTCGTTTGCGCGAGCACCGCAACTCGCGGCGCAAGAACTTGCTCTGTAAGTTCTTGGGAGCTTCGCACGACTCGCACTGCTCCGCCCGCATGCCCGAGTACGGCCTCTACCTCTGGGTGCTCCGCGTCACCTACCAGAACTACTTCCCAGCCGTCGGACACGGCCTTTCTCGTCTCGCGCTGCAGGCGCAACACGTGTGGGCAGGTTGCGTCTACAAGCCTGAGTTTTTTCTGTCGCGCCATTTCGTATACACTCGGCAACGCCCCGTGACTGCGTATAAGCACTTCGCTGCCTGACGGAGTAGCAAGAATAGTGCTTTCACGTAGCCCTGCCTGCGCTAGTCTCTCTACGACCTGCGGGTTATGCACCACGGGACCAAGGCTGCATCCTCGCCGTGCCGCTACGTCCTGCGCGAGTTCGAGCGCATGCTTAACGCCTCGGCACATGCCCGTAGGTTTGGCCAGTAGCACCTTCACCGCGCGCTCTCCTTCAGTCTGTTGATGATTTCCATTAAGCGAGCGGTTGCCTCGCCGCGGTCGTACTCGCCTGCTTTACACAAGGAGTGTACATTCACCGGTTGACCAAATACTATCGTCAGCGGTTGCCAAAGTCTATAGCTCCCCACAATGGCCGCAGGCACAATCAGGCTTTGCGTGCGCTCCGCGAGCATGGTCACACCTTGGAAAGGCGCGTTGACCTCACCTTCCTTAGCGCGCGTCCCCTCGGGGAAGATGCCTAGCACTCCGCCCTGCCCGAGTATCCGCAGACTGTGCTTAATGGCCCGCACATCGGCATCGCCGCGCTTTACCGGAAAGGCCCCCGCGAGGCGTGCGAGAGAACCGATTATCGGCCATGAAAACACTTCGGCCTTGGCCATAAACTGCACGTGACGGCGTGTGCCGGCTAGCATGAGAATAGGGTCAAACATATGCAGATGGTTAGCGCACAGAATTACACTACCTCTAGCCGGGATGTTTTCCCGTCCGCGCACGCGGACGCGATATAAGAGACAAAGGAGCGATAACGCTATAACACGCAGGAGGCTATATGCGCGCATGTGCTTCCTGCCAAACGAGCCTGAGAATCGCCTGCACGACCTCTGAAGGACTCAGAAAAGTGCAGTCGATGGTTACCGCATCAGGTGCCTTCCTAAGCGGCGAAGCCGCGCGTGTGCTGTCCTTATCGTCCCGCGCCTTTATTTGCTCGGCGACCTCCGTAAGTAGAGCAGCATGGCCCTGCGATTGCATCTCTAGCTGCCTGCGCCTAGCGCGCTCCGCATGGTCGGCAACCAGGAATATTTTTATCGGCGCAGTAGGCATTACTTCTGTGCCGATGTCCCGGCCCTCCATTACTATGCCGCAGGTCTCGGCTATTTCCTGTTGCTTGCGTACCATTACTTGGCGCACGGCACTCACTTGCGCGACGCGCGATACAGCGTCGTTTACTTGCGGCGAGCGGATTTCCTCCCCTAAAGGCTCTCCGTTTAACGTCAGCAGCGACGCTCCCTCTAGCGCAAACCGCGACGCTTCCAGAAGCTTAGTAAGCGCCGACTCGTCCTGTAAGTCAATCCCCTTGACTAACGCCTGCCAGGTAAGTGCCCTGTACATGGCGCCGGTGTCAAGGTAGCGCAGATTAAGCTCTTCTGCTAGATTTCTAGCTACGGTGCTTTTCCCTGCTCCCGCCGGACCATCTATAGCGATGCACAACTTCCGGTCACTTGCGCGGCCGACAGCTAGCTCCGGCCGCAGTACCTGCGCACCGTGGAGGTACAGGTGTTTAATTTCATGCCGACTTAAAGCCACGTGTGCATGTAGCAAAACGCGCACACACAGCTTGGGGGCTCCCTCTACGGCTAGTTCCTGCGCGCCGAGTAAGGGTACCTCCTGTAGTCCAAGCGTGCGCGCGGCAAGTGCAGGAAATGCAGCGGTAATGTCGGGTGTACCGGTAAAGATTATGCTGATTAAGTCCTTCTCTGTGAGATTATTGGCTGCGAGCAGCGCTGTCAGCAGCTCTTCAGTCGCGCGAAGCACGGCCTCTTTAGTGTTAGCTTCGCAGGTTGTTGCTCCTCTAATGGCAATGATTTCTCTCACCCACATCAAAAAAATAGGCTCTCGGCTCCTACATTATTCGTCACCACGGGAGTTATTCCTCCCTGCCGCGCGATAGAGCGCGGCTACTTCTTCCCCCGTGAGATGGCGATAGGCCCCTCTCTCTAAGTTCCCTAAGACGAGAGGACCAAGGGAGAGGCGTTTGAGGTAAATGACTTTATGCCCGATATGACTGCACATGCGCCTAATCTGGCGGTTCTTCCCCTCATAAATCGTAAGTTGAAACCGCATGCCTGCTACAGTGCGCGTCGTTGCCCCAACCTCTGCCGGGGCCGTCCACCCATCCTCGAGCCATATGCCCCGCGCTAGTTCAGCGAGAGAGGCAGAAGATGGCACCCCCAACACCTCAACCATATAAGTCTTTGGCACAGCGTGAGAAGGGTGAAGGAGACAGCGGGTTAGTTCTCCATCGTTAGTTAAGAGCAAGAGCCCTTCCGTCGCTTGGTCAAGCCTTCCTACCGGATACACGCGCACACTAATTCCGGGCAGAAGGTCCATCACTGTGGGCCGGGAATGTGTATCCCCTACTGTCGTGATGTACCCTGCCGGCTTATGGAGCATCAAGTAGGTCAACTGCTCGCGACACTTTACAGCCTGTCCGTCTACACTTACTTGGTCGTTCTCTCCGACCTTAGTGCCTAAGGTCGTAACGGTCATGCCGTTTACTTGTACTCTGCCCTGAGTAATCAATGTTTCCGCCGCGCGCCGTGAGGCGACACCGGCCTCCGCAAGGAACTTTTGCAGACGCACCGGTGACTTACTCCGCCAAGCAGTCGAACATCGTGTACAGACCGGGAGCCTTCCGGTGCACAAAGCGAATAGCGCGCAGGGCACCGTGGGCAAAAGTCTCACGCGACAGAGCGTGATGCGTAAGAACGATTCTCTCTCCCTGCCCCGCAAAATGCACTTGATGTTCGCCTACAATTTCGCCGATGCGCAAGCTGTGGCACGGCGTGTCCTGTGTCAACAACTCCAACATACGTTTGGCTGTCCCGCTGGGGGCGTCTAACTTATGTTTATGGTGTAGCTCGACAACGGCGGCGTCATAGGCTCCGCCTAGCTCGCGTGCTAGGCCCTCTAAGGCGCGATAGAAAGCGTGAATGCCTACAGACATGTTGGGGGAAAAGAGCACAGGTACGTGACGCGCCGTATCTCGCACTACCTCGACTTGTGCTCCGTCTAAGCCTGTTGTGCCACAAACTACCGCCATGCGCGCCTCTTTGGCTATGGCCATCGACCGCATGCACACTTCGGGCCGTGTGAAGTCGACAAGTACATCTGCCTCGCGTGTTAAGAGCTCATCGGTCGTGCACACCACTACGTCGCTCGCCGCGCTCAGCCTCTTCCCTAGGAGCGGGTGCGCCGCATGCTCCGAGGCGGCTGTTAAAGCCATGTCTTTGGCCTCGGCGATAAGTCCTGCTATTAGCGACCCCATGCGCCCGCCCACACCCACTATCGCGACTCTAATCACGAGATTACACCGTCCTTCGCAGAGCACTTACGTCTAGTTTGTCCAAGCGTGCGGCGCCTTCACACAAAAGCCCCCGCGTGGGGGGCTCTTTTCTACTCCACTTCCACAATCATTTCTACCTCTACGGCCGCGCCAAGCGGCAGGCTAGCCATCCCCACTGAGGAGCGTGCGTGGGTCCCCCGCTCGCCAAAAATGGCTTGTAGTAGCTCCGAGGCGCCGTTCACCACCTTCGGTTGTGCCGTAAACTCAGGCGTGCAACTGACGAAGCCTGTGACTTTGACAATTCGCTTAACTCGGTTCAAATCCGGTTCCACGGTCTTAAGAGCTGCCAACCCGTTAATGGCGCACAGACGCGCTGCTGCGGCCGCCTGCGCCACATCGACATCTCGCCCGAGTAATCCTTGGCACTGCAGTTCGCCGTTGACTAGGGGCAACTGCCCCGAGATGAAAACCAAGTTCCCCGTGCGCACCGCCGGTACGTATGCCGCCACCGGTTTCGCAGCCTGCGGAATAGATATGCCTAGTTCGGCTAGTTTCGCTTCAATAGACATTAGACATCCCTCCTTACTATCAGCAACATCTTGCCACATTCTCCTATGGAAATCAACCCGCGCCGAAAAGGAGTCGGCAGACGATTATCGCTGCGACAAGTCCTGCCAGGTCGGCTAACAGGCCGGTAAACAGAGTATGCCTAATCCGCTTAATCCCTACCGCACCAAAGTACACTGTCACGACGTAGAGCGTCGTATCTGTACTTCCCTGCACGGTGGAAGCCAAGAGGCCGAGAAAGGAGTCTGGTCCATGCACCCTGAGAATTTCGCCGGTCAGCGCGAGAGAACCGCTGCCGGTGAGTGGTCGCAAAAGCGCGAGCGGAGCGATTTCCCGCGGTATGCCCACGAGCTCCACCCACCCGCCAAATCGCGCTACCAGGGTCTCCAATAAGCCTGAGGCACCGATGAGGTTAACCGCCATCAGCATCGCCAAAATATAGGGAAAGAGCCTAAGACCCACTAGCGCCCCACTCTTTGCTCCTTCTACAAACTCGTCAAATACCGCCACCCGCCTGAGCAACCCCGCCAAGATAATCGTTACGCATACGAGTAGCACTATCAGTTGCGCCACCTCCTCCTAAGCAGCCTGTCACAGGCCAAACCAACCACGGTAGCCGCCAGTCCCGCCAATATAGCGCTGTCTACAACTGCCGTAGGGTAGGCGCTGCCGGCAGCTAACCGCAGACCCACTACAGTAGCCGGGAACAGCGCGAGGCCGGTTGTGTTGAGTGCCAGCAGAGTGCACATGGCGTCGCTGGCCCGCTCCTTATCCGGGTTAATTTCCTGCAGCAAGGTCATGGCTCGGAGCCCCAAAGGTGTCGCGGCATTGCCAAGCCCAAGAAAAGTGGCACACACGTTGAGCGTGACTGCGGTCAGGACGTGGCTATGACCGCGCAAGGAAGGGAACAGGAGCACAAACAACGGCCGCAGCATTGTTCCTAGCCCTGTTACCAGTCCGGCTCGTTCGGCTATACGAGCCAGCCCCGACCAAAAGGCGATAACTCCCGTCAGTCCAAGCGTCAAGGCAATGGCGGCCTCGCCACTTTGCAGCAATGTCCGCGTAAGAAGTTCGGCCTCCCCGCCGGTGGCCAATGCATAAAGAATCGCCGCAAGCATAAGGAACGCCCATACGGCATTCATCATGTTGACCACCGTAGCGGGTAATCTAGGAAACGGACATACTGCTGTGCTAAGTGGCGCAGCCGCCACCACCAAGATGTGTGTACCGCTCCCTGGTCAGCCAGGAGCGGCACTCTGGCTACCTCGCGCTTTTCAATCGATACGCAGAGCGTGCCTATAACGCTTCCCGGTAATACCGGCGGCCGAACATAATCAGGTAGTAGAACCGACGTAGCGACAGCCAGAGAGCGTCCTTGCGGAGCGACCCACGCTAATTCCCGCGCGGCTACCGCGCCAACGCTAGGTGGGTCTCCCCGAATTACGCGTACGGAACCTAAGTACAGACCGCGCTCCACGACAACTACACGCTGATAGTTTGCGAACCCCCATTCCAGGAGGGCACGCGTCTCTCCGTAGCGGTCTGGCGAGTTTAGCACGATAGCCAATAACTGCCACCCCTGCCGCGTCGCAGAGGCAGCCAAGCACCTGCCGGCAGCTCTAGTCCAACCTGTCTTTACGCCATCTGCACCGGGCATAAGCTGCAGCAGGCGGTTAGTGTTATGCCAAATCCGGTCGTACGTGCGTCCTGCCCAAGGAACGCGGTAGCGCGCCGTGCTGACTACCTGACGCAAAAACGCATTGCCAAGTAGCGCGCGCGTGATTAGCCCAACGTCGTAGGCCGTGGAAAAATGATCGTCGTGAGGTAGTCCATGTGGATTGACAAAGTTCGAGTTTACTGCGCCTAACTCCTTGGCTCGCTCATTCATTTTTGCGGCGAAGGCAGGAACGCCACCGGCAAGATAATAGGCGATAGCTACCGCCGCATCGTTGCCAGAACGCAACAGAAGCCCATAGACTAAGTTTCTTAGGGTGATGTTCTCGCCGGGAGAGAGCCAAATGTTGCGCGGCGAAACCAAAACCGCGCACGGGGGGACAACGACAACTGCGTCAAGCTTGCCGCTCTCGGCAGCCAATATTGCCGTCATAATCTTAGTTAAGCTAGCAATAGGCTGCCGCTCGTGCATGTTTCTGCTCTGCAAAACTTCACCGCTACCGACATCCATGAGGACAGCCGCAACAGCTTGCATGGGGACGGCTCGAGGGCTGGCAGAGGACTTCGGCACAGCCAGAAGCGCGACAAACATGGCGACGACCGCGAGCTTTGCTACAATGCGCACAGCAGCAGAACCTCCCCTCCATATCGATTATATGGTAGGGGAGGTAGCACTAGCACTGTTAAGCCCGAGCGCGCGTTCTTACGCTAGGTGATAGTATTCTGCGGGTGTTGGATCATAGATTGAATCTGCTGCAGAAGCTGCGGCGCGACGTCAATAATGCGGTCAACTACGGTGTTTGTGTCGACCGGCAACAGCCTAATGTTACCGGCACCCACAACCAAGAACCCCACCGGTTGCACGGTTACACCCGCGCCTGAACCTCCGCCGAAAGGATTTGTTCCGTCGGCATGACTCCTGACGGCCTCAAATTCGCTACCCCCCGCCGCGAAGCCGAAGGTCACACGCGAAATGGGCATGATCACGCTGCCGTCAGGAGTTTCTACCGGGTCACCCACAATGGTGTTAACGTCCACCATGTCTTTGATGCTCTCCATGGCGGTTTTCATTAGTCCCTGAATAGGATGATTCTCCAAGCTCACTCATCGCTCCTTTCCTGTGCTTTCGCCGTCTCCACAGCAGTAGACATTGCGCATACATAATGTGCGCAACGCGCAGGGAGAGTATGCACTGCAGGAAAGTCTTAAACTCCTTGCCACTGTAGCTTGGAGACACAGCTATGGCCACGTCTTCGGAGCTAGCACGCGTTCGTGACTGCAAAAGGGCTAGCAGCGTGCCCTTAACTGCCCACGTCACGCCGCCTAGGAGAGCGGTAAGCGCCGCATCACCCACACCGATTGTAGTCTGCCACGTTAGGGAACGCACTTCGGCGCGGTCAAGCAGGAACCGCAGCACCGGTCCGTATTGGGCAGTAAGCAGGCGGTATGTCTCCATAAATGTAGGCTCTAGTTCGACACGCCAACCGCCCCGTTTGACGTCTAGTACAGGCGTTTCTTTTCTGTAGAGGACTAACCCTAGGGGGGCAACTAGACTCAGGGTTAAGGTGTCGGACTTGGCCCGCCTCTGGTAGGTCAACTCCAGTTCAGCACGAGCACAGAGGATAACGGCCATTATTGCTACCAGAATAACCAGCAGAAGAAAAAACAGGAGCAAGCACAATCCTCTCCCTAGGTTTTCTGTAGCATACCCACTCTACAGAGCGCCTACACTAGGGCCGAGTCGGAGGCAAATCTTTGAGAGAATAAAGGTTAAACTGCTCAAGAAATGTATCTGTAGTGCCGTAGAGAATGGGTCGCCCAATGGCCTCTTTGCGGCCTACTTCGCAGATTAGGTTTCTTTCGATTAGGGTAAGCAGAGACCGCTCACACTTGACGCCCCGCAGCTCTTCTATCTCGAGGCGCGTTATGGGCTGCCGATAGGCCACAATCGCCAAAACCTCAAGTGCCGGCTTGGACAGCCGATAACGCTTTTGACCTGCCAACTGACTTACCGATTCTCTGGCCTCGGGCTTGGTCACTAACTGCCACCCTCCCGCAACTGCCCGGAGCATTATCCCGCGTAGCGGCTTTAGAAGGAGCTCTTGATAGTCCGCCAACAGCCGTTCCAAATCACTCTGACTGACGCCTAAGATGTCACAAAGCTTTGCATCACTTACGGGTTCCGCGGCAGCAAAGAGCACTGCCTCAAGCAACCCTAATCTGTCAAGCAACGCGGCCCTCCTCCTGCGAGCACAGGAGCAGTTCTCCGCACTCGCTGTCCATCAATTCTACTCGTCCTAGCTTGATTAACTCCAGTAAGCCGAGGAACACGACGATTATCTGGAGTCTACTGCTTCCGGGCCGAAAGAGGTCGCTGACCCGGAGGCGCGCTTGGCTGTTAAACATCTCCTGCAAGTACAGGATGGCCTCTGTCACAGTATACTCCTCGCGCGGAATCTCCATCGTCAAGGCTTGGGCTTGCTCAAGCATGTGCTGTAGTGCCACAACCAGTGACATTAGAGATGTCTGTAAGACAGGTGGGTCACTCACCTCTGGTTCTGCCATGCCACGCACATACAGATGTTCAGCTTGGAGCGCTAAGTCTTCTAGCGCATCGGCCGCAGCCTTTACATGTTGGCAGGCAAACCAGGCACTAGAGAGCGAGTCCGCCTCTAAGGGCTCATCTAGCGTGGCCGCTTGTTCGTCTTCCTCTTTAGCGGGCAACATGCACCTTGACTTGTAACGCAAGAGCCCGGCGCACAAAACCAACTCCGCACCCGCCTCATCCGGGCTGAGCGGAGAATCCAGGTCAAGTATCGCCGCAACCACCTGTTCCGCTACTTGAGCAAGGCGCAGTGTATAGACATCTACGCTACCGGTTAGCACCAGGTTTGACAATAACGCTAAAGTACCTGTATATGCAGAACATGAGACTCGCAGCACACTCACACTATGAGACCTACCAGAACAAGAATTGCCTGTAACATGCCGTAGAGCAGGGCGTTAGTAATCGGCCTTAGTATGCTCCCGATTAGGCCGGTAGCCATGAGAGCGATGAGAATAAAGAAGCCCCACTGCTGCGCCATACTTTGAAAGTGATAGCTGTACTTGCGCGGCAAAAGGCTAGCCAGGACTTTTGAGCCATCGAGTGGAGGGACAGGCAGCATGTTAAAGACAGCTAGCACAATGTTAATTGAAAACGCAGTGCTGAGCAGCTCCATGACGAAGGAGCCTTGCAGCAGCGGATTTAGAGTGAGTAGCAGGACAAAACCAAGCATCAAGAAAAATGCCATTAGAATGTTAGATACCGGGCCGGCTACCGACACCAGCATCACTCCCTGCCGCTGATTGCGATAGTAGCTAGGGTCTATCTCCACGGCCTTACCCCATCCGAAGCCAAAGAGAAGTAGCGTAATCATGCCGAGGGGGTCGATATGGGCAAGTGGGTTAAGCGTGATTCGCTCGTTGTATCTTGGCGTGGGGTCGCCTAAGCGATGCGACACCCAGGCATGGGCGAACTCGTGCACAGTTATTGCCAGCAAGAGAGACGGCAGCAGAAAGATAAGGTTTTCGGGTAGCAATGACAGGATGTTCAAATTAGTTTCCTCCCTTTAGACCTCGCTCCAACAGAGCGTCAAGCAACAGAAGCTCCGCTTCTTGCGTCGGTATCAGCCCAGCTAGGCGAGCCTTCTTGAGCTCCGCTAGGATGCGTCCCATGAGCGGGCCCGGCGTTACGCCGCGCTGTATTAAGTCTTGTCCGCTGACCATGGGACGTTCTGTAACCTTAGCATGCAGTGCGCGCAGCTCCCGGAAAATCTCCTGGCCAAGCAGTGAGGCGATAATAAGTTGTGCTTCGACAGAAAGCTCTTCCATCATCAGCCAAATATCCGGCAGCGAGGCCTTGCTTGCGTGGAAGGCTGCCGATACGGCCTCCATATGCAATGCCACCTCGAGACAGACATCGCGCGCCTTGCGCGGTAACTTTAGGGACTCAATAAGCGGCGGCCAGTCGGAGAATGGCTTATACATGAGAATCACTGCCGTGAACACGGCAAACTGGTCAAAGATTAGGCTTGGCTTGCCTTCGTTCTCCAGCCCAAAGTCGCGCATGGTTTGTGCGATACGCCGCATAGTCTTAATCTGGTTGTCGCTAAGCAGGAAGTTTGGCAGTATGTGCGGCCAAACACCGAGCTCATCCATGCGCAGGATGGAGCGTGCAGCCGCAGGTTCGCTTAACATAAGCTGTAGCTCATCCCGCAATTTCTCCCGCGAAACTTTTTCTAGCACCCCGTTCTCTAACGCATTCCGTAGGAAGCGCTCTGTCTGTTCCTCAATGCGGAAGCCATACCGCTGTTCAAAGCGAATGGCGCGGATGATGCGGGTGGGGTCCTCTACAAAACTGAGGTTGTATAGAACGCGGACGAGCCCTTGCGTGAGGTCGTCCCGCCCACCAAAGAAATCGAGCAGCCGGCCAAATTGACCTTGGTTTAGCACCACTGCCAAGGTGTTAATCGTAAAGTCCCGGCGATACAAGTCTTGGCGAATACTCGCGTTCTCTACATCGGGGAGAGCAGCAGGCATCGCGTAAAACTCAGTACGCGCCGTCACAAAGTCAATGGTTTCGCCATGCGGCAGCGTCACCGTGGCCGTACCAAACTTAGGATACTCTACGCAACTAGCGCCAAGGAGCTTCGCAATGCGCTGCGCCAAAGGAATGGCTAGAGGTTCCACTACGACGTCAACATCCGCATTCTCATGCCCAATAAAAATATCTCGCACCAAGCCGCCAACCAGATAGGCGCGCGCGCTCTGCCGGTCGGCTTCTTGCCCGATAAGGAGGAGCAAGCCCATCGTCCTTCTGCCGATGTGTGCTTCTAAGGCCGCTGTAGCGTTTTCGTCCCCTAGCGTTTCTTGGTCGGGGCGTGACCGGTAGTTCGCCTGATACCAATGCGGATAGCTTTTCCCGTGCAGCGTGCGCAAGACATCAGTACGAGTCACAATCCCTATGACTCCCCCGTTTTCATCCACTACGGGAAGGCGGCCGATATCCTTGGTGATGAGCATGCGCTGCACTTCTTCTAACGACGCGTTAGCAGACACAACGACAACTTGTGAGGACATAAAGCCCTTCACCGGCGCGTTTTCTAAGCCGTGGTGGTTGGCTTTGTCGAGGTCGCGGCGCGAGATAATGCCCACTAACCGCCCGCCCTCAGTTACCGGTAGCCCGCTGTGTCCACAGCGCAGCATAAGCTGCCCCGCCTCGGCCATCGTTGTATCGGGGGTGACGCTCCTCACCGGCGAGCTCATTATGTCGCGCACACGCAGTGGCGGTTCCACAATCTCCTCGAGATATTGCTCGATTTGGGCTAGCTCGGCGCGGGAGGCATCCTTAAGCGTGGCAGAGGCCGCCTGCGCATGGCCGCTGCCCCCGAAGCGCTGCATGAGCTTGTGCATGTCGATGCGGTTGCTTTTGCTCCGACCCACTACATGCACCCGGCCGTCCATATTCACTACGGCAATACACGCATCACAATCGTCTATCTCTGCCAACTTGCCGGTCAGCACCGCCAGCCCGTCTACGTATTCGTTGACCTCGCATGTCGTCAGCTTTATTTTTGCGTCCTTTACCGCAATATCCCGCGACGATGCCAAGAGCTCCTCAAACAGAGAACGCTGCCCGTCGGACAAAGGACTCCGCGTATAGGAGGCCACGACTTCGAGGTTAGCCTTCTCTGCCAAGAGAAAAGCCACCGCTTCTGCATCACGGGCGGTGGTATAGCCGGCAGTAAGGCAAGCGGTATCCGAGTAAATGGCCGTAGCTAACACCGTAGCGATGCTTGGCGTGAGGCTCATCTTTCTCGCTCTTATCTCTTCCACCAACAGCGTAGTAGTGGCTCCGACTGCCTCAATTCGCACCGTGGCCCACTCCGGCAACAGCGCTTGCTTTGGATGGTGGTCAATAATCGTTAACTTCACATCCGAACGCAAGAACAAGGGTTTTAGCTTGCCGATGCGGTCGGCACTCTGTGTATCGACAACTATGAGATGGGTTACTTCCTGCACATTAATATGCTCTAGGAGTGTTAAGTTAAGGCTATCCTTATACAGCGAGTATAGCTCTTTAACTTTCTTGTTTATGTGGCCCGGGAAACAGGCCATGGCCCTTGGCCTAAGGAGCTTGGCAGCAACTAAAGAACCTAAGGCATCAAAATCTGCGTTGGTGTGACAGACGATAACCTCCACCCAAGCACCTCCAACGGCCCGTTTTGGCTATTATAGCACATTCAGGGCCGTTGCAGTTGATGGGAAGGTTAACGCCTATCCCTTAGGGTTAAATAGCACAGCCACAAAAAAGCCGAAGACGATGGCCGCGGTTATACCTGAGCTCGCTAGGTTAAAGATGCCGCTTAGCACCCCCATCGGGCCGCTCTCGGCAAGTTCAGCGAGTGTGCCCTGCACGAGCTGATGGCCAAAGCTAGTAATGGGGACCTTGGCACCTGCGCCTGCCCAGTCAACCAACGGACCGTAGAGCCCAAGGCCGGAGAGCACTCCCCCGCTTATAACTAACAGCGTGAGGACATGGGCAGGCGTAAGCGGCGTAAGGTCCATAAGCAGTTGTCCGATTACGCAGATAAGCCCGCCCACTACAAAAGCCTTCACGAAGATCATTATGTCCATCTCTCCTTACTCCAGCAAGCGGTCGTCGCTAAGCTCGAAGGCCACGGCATGGGCAATGCAGGGTATGGAATCACCTTGCTGAAAGGTTGTGGGGCTGAGCAGTGCGCCGGTGCCAACCAGTAAGAGCCGTTTGAGTTTGGCTTGCTTAAACATATCCATAATGTGTCCGCACAGAACGACTGCGCTGCAGCCGCAGCCCGAGCCTCCCGAGAATACGGGCTGCCGTGTTCTGTCAAACACCAGCAGGCCGCAGTCTTGCATGCGCTCTTTCAGGACGAGCCCCTGTTGACGCAAGAGCTCCTCCGTTAGACTGTGTCCGACAAGCGCAAGGTCTCCGGTGAGAACGAGGTCATAATGGTCGGGAGCCAGCGAGAGGTCTGAGAAATGCCGCAAGATAGTGTCTGCGGCAGCAGGTGCCATAGCAGACCCCATGTCGAAGGGGTCCCTCCTGCCGAGGTCAGTTACTTTGCCTGCGGTAAAGTGCGTAATCCGAGCCAACTGCCCTTGAAAGTGCTGTCCGTGCCCAAGCACCAAAGCTCCCGCACCGGTGACAGTGTACTGACTGTAAGGAGGACGCTGCCCCCCGTATTCTGTCGGAAAGCGGTACTGACGTTCGCTGGTCCCGTAGTGACTTGAAACTGCGGCCACGGCGTGCAAGGCATAGCCCCCGTCAATTAGCATCGCGGCGAGGCCTGCACTCTCCGCCATCGTGGAACAGGCTCCGTAGAGGCCTAGCAGAGGAATACCTAGGTCTCTGGCCGCGAAATTGGCGGAAATGCACTGGTTGAGTAAGTCCCCCGCCAGCATATAGTCCATATTCTCACAGGTGAGATTCGCCTTGCCAAGCGCGCACTCAACTGCCTCTTTCATCATCGTACGCTCGGTTTTCTCCCAGCTGGCTTCCCCGTTTAGCATGTCCGGATAGACTATGTCGAAACTGCCGCTAAGCGGCCCTTCTCCCTCAAGTGGACCTACGGCGGAGGCACTGCTGACGACAGCCACCGGGCGACTAAAAGCCACCGTCTGGAGACCGACCTTTTTCCTCGCCGGCATGACTACATTAAGACGGCGTGAACTACGCCGACCAGAAAAGCCGTAACCGCGCCGTAGACTATAACCGGCCCGGCAAGCTGGAACATGCGCGCTCCTACACCGAGCACCAGTCCCTCGCGCTTAAACTCAAGCGCCGACGAGACCATGGCGTTGGCAAATCCGGTAACGGGAACACCGGCACCGGCACCCGCAAACTGTCCCAGGATATCCCAGATGCCCAGCCCGGTCAAAATACTGGCGATAAGGATAAGCGTGGCCACAGTCGGGTCTCCCGCTTTTTCTTCCGGAAAGCCAAGCCGCACAAACAGCATCATCAGCACCTGGCCGATCACCGAGATAAAGCCGCCGACCAGGAAGGCGACGATTACGTTGCGCGCAATCGGTATTTTGGCTCGCTTCTTAGTCACCATTTGGTTGTACGCTTTTTGCTCGAACTGCTTCCTCTGCTCTGCCTTCGTTTTCTTGGCCACCCATCCCACCTCCGCACTTAGTGTGGGCTTCTGTTACAGCATTCATACGAAGCAATGAGAGCCCCCAAGGAGGCTCTCACTATCATTAGCGGTGGTGCTCTACGAGGAAAGCAACCTTGACGTTGGCTTTGTACTCCACTATTTGCCCATTTTCCACATTTCCCGTGAGGTTGTATACTTCTACACCGGTGATGTGGTCAACCGTGCGCGCGGCCTCTTGTACAGCGCTCTCGACAGCATCCTGCCAACTTGCGGGTGATTCACCGACCAGCTCCAAAACCTTAACGATTTGCGCCATGCTGCACCTCCTTTTGCGGTGACGGCGACGTGACTAAGTATACTAGCGTTGCGCCCTGAGGCTGCTCGTCTCGCGACCAATAGGCAAAGTAGAGCCAAGACAGCAGAGCTGTTCCGATCAGAGCTAAGACTGCGGCGTATACTCCTAGTCTGCGCACAGAGCGCATCTCGTTCGCCCTCCTCCTTTGGTCTAAGCCTAGTATCGACAGCTGCCAGAAGTTTGATTCACTAAAGCAAGAACTGCCGCAGTCTCTGCAATATGGCTTTTTCCAAGCGTGAAACCTGTACTTGACTGATGCCTAGCTCAGTCGCTACTTCCGCCTGCGTTTTCTGTTGAAAATACCGCGCGGCAAGAATATGCTGTTCACGCTTAGGCAGTGATGAGAGTAACTGGCGCAGTGCAAGTCGCAGAACACGGCCGTCCTCTTCGGTTTCAGGCTGCTTAATGCGGTCTACTAGGTAGATGGGCTGTCCCTCATCTTGGTGCACTAATTCCTCTAGCGAAGAGGGAGCGCGCATGGATTCTAGGGCGCTAAGGGCGAGGTCTTCGCTGATGTCAAGCAGTTGTGCGACCTCTTTCAGCGTAGGCTCACGGCCTAAGTCCCGTCGCAAGCTCTCTTGTGCGTGCCTGAGCTTAGAGGCTGTTTCCTTCAGCGACCGCGACACTTTAATGAGTCCGTCATCGCGCAGAAAGCGCCGAATCTCCCCGATAATAAGCGGGACGGCGTAGGTCGAAAACTTAACGCCGTAGGATAAGTCGAATTTATCGATAGCCTTTAGCAGCCCGATGCTCCCGATTTGAAACAGGTCCTCCGGGTCATGCCCGGAGTTAAGAAACCTCGCCACGATTGAGTACACGAGGCGGGCGTGGCCCACAAAGAGCTGCTCGCGTGCCGCAGTGTCGCCTGCTCGCAGGCAGAGAAGTAAGGCCTCCGTCTCCACTTCGCTAAGGACTCGCGCGCGAGCTAACTGCCTAGCGTTGACCCCCTCCATTACTGAACCGTCGTAGCGCGAAGATACTTGACCATTCTAATGGTAGTCCCTTGGAGAGGTACGGAACTAACGGTCAGTTCGTCCATAAAGCTCTCCATCACGGTGAACCCTAGCCCGCTGCGTTCTTCATGCGGCTTGGTAGTAAACAAAGGCTCTCTGGCGAGGGCAATATCCCCGATACCCTGCCCGAAATCGGTGACCGTCACTTCCAGAGCGCCGGGCGTCACTTTCCCCTGTACTACGATTTCACCGCTCGCCGCGTTGCCGTCGTAGGCGTGAATAATGGAGTTGGTTATAGCCTCGGAGACAGCTGTCTTAATTTCGTTTAGCTCCGTTACCGACCAATCCCCTGCCTGCAAGGCAAAGAGGGCGACCACCGAGCGCGCAAAGCTCTCATTTTGCGATACAGCGGGAATTCTTAGCAGAAACCAGTCATTCATCGCCCCGGTACCTCGTCTTTCTTGAGCTCATTGACCGCGAGCTCTTCTCGGGCAAAGACCGGAATGACGCGAGACAGAGCGGCTAACTCATACAGGCGTTCTAGGTTCGGGTGCAGTGCGTAGGCCGCCATTTTCCCGCCTTGGGCGTGAATGCGGCGATAGCGACCCAGTAGCACGCCTACACCGGAGCTATCCATAAAAGCTAGCTGCGAGAGATCGAGTAACATGTGGCGTGCGATGTCCTTATCAAGTTCTTTTTCCAAGGCTGTGCGCAGTTCGTCAGCTGTATGATGGTCAAGTTCGCCGCTGAGTGACACTACGAGAATATTGCCGCGATAGCGAGTGCTAAAACCCATACTTTCATCCCCCCACGCTGCTATTATTCTCCCTATGGCAGCAAAATCCTGCTAAGGAAAGAACAAAAGCCTCCGTGCGGAGGCTCAGTGTAAGGACTCCCACAGGCGCCGAAAGTTTAACCACCACGAGGCTCGCCCCACCGGCGCTCCGGCTACCAGCAAGACGTAGGCTGGTTCCTGCCCCTCGGTCGTGGCCCATAAGCGCCCTACTGTTTGCCCCGCCGTGACCGGAGCGACGGTGCGGAGCAGCTCGGTTCTGGTCTCGATTGGAGCGCGGTGCCCCTTGGCGAGCAGCAAATGGAAGTCATTTGCCGCGACCGCCTCAACTACTTGGCGTGAGCCCTTCACTACAGGCACTGCACCGACGCTATCACCCTGCCTGACTACTCGGCGCCCTTCGAAATTGGCGAAGCCAAAATCCAGGAGTCTCACAATGTCGCTCCGCCGCTCCGCCGCAGAGGCGGCACCAAGCACTACCGCTATTAAGCGCAACTCACCGCGCTTGGCGGTCGAAGCCAAATTATGCCCGGCCAACCTTGTCCAGCCCGTCTTTAAGCCATCGTAGCCTAGGTAAGTCGCCAAAAGCTCGCGGTTAGTATTTGTCAGTATCGTCCTAGTGCGGGCACGTTCAAGCGTATGCGTTCTGATGGTTACAAACTCGTGCACGCGTGGGTGACGCAGAACTTCCCGTGACAGGAGCGCCATGTCCATGGCGCTGGAGTGAGGCGTACCAATGTCTAAGCCGGTGGCACTGGTAAAGCGAGTATTGGCCATGCCAAGCTCTCCGGCGCGCTCATTCATCAGGGCGACAAAGCTCTCTTCACTGCCCGCCACAAACTCCGCCAAAGCCACCGCGCTGTCGTTAGCCGACTCGATGGCGACCGAGAGAAACAGCTCCTCGAGAGTTAGTGTCTCCCCTGCTTCCAGCCAAATCTGCGAACCGCCAAAACCGGCGGCGTGTGCGCTGACTGTGACTCTATCTTCCCATTTAATGCGGCCGGCGGTCTCGGCCTCAAAAACGAGTAACATCGTCATCAGCTTGGTCAGGCTGGCAACCGGTCTGGCCGCATGCTCGTTACGCGCCAACAACACGGTTCCCGTGTTGGCGTCCATAAGCAAAGCCGCTTGCGCCCGCAGCGCTTGCTCTAAAGCAAGTGCGGGTACGCTGACAGAGGCATAGCCGGCTGTGCAAAGCGTGAGCACAAAGCACATGGCGGCGGCAGTACTGCGCAGAAACATCCTTCGCATCGGGGAGCCTCCTTGGCATGTTTTTCATAGCTTTGCCAAGCGAGGGGCTTTTAATTCCGTTCTTCGTGCTTCGTGCTTCGTGCTCAGTGGAACGGAGGAAGTGCGGCTCACCGCTCACAGCTCAAAGCTCTTCTAACGCCTAAAGACTAAAGACTAACGCCTAACCGCGCTGAGTGCCCTCTCCCCAAGCGACAAGGGACAAGCGACAAGCGACTCACACCCCTAGCGTCTTCAAAATCAGAGCAGGCGGGTTGACATGTTTGTCCCCGATGCTAATGGCATCACGCAAAGCGTGAGCTGTCGCCGAGGAGATAGGCTCCGCTGCGTACGCAGTCAACAAAGGTTGACCGAGGGCTACGCGAGTTCCTACCCTAACGTGTAGAACTATCCCCGCGCCGTAATCGATTACATCGTCCTTTTTGCGGCGCCCTGCACCGAGGTCGACCGCAAGGCCGCCTAGGGCGAGTGGGTCAATTGCGGTAATGAATCCCGCCGCTTGGGCAGTAACTGTGCGCGAGAAGCCCGCGACAGGGAGCGGCTGCGTTAAGTCCCCGCCCTGCGCGGCGACTACCTCGGCGAATTTCTTCATGGCGGCACCTGAGTCTAGCGCTTCGCCTACCTTGCGCTCTGCGTCAGCGTGGCTAAGTTCAGGATAATAGTGCAGCACCATCTCGCACGCTACCGCCAGCGCTACCGTCTTTAAGTCAGGCGAGCCGCCGCTGCCCGCGAGCACCGCGAGCGCCTCCTTAATCTCTAGGGCATTGCCGATAGCATTGCCTAACGGCGCATCCATGCTCGTCAAGAGGGCCGTAGTCGGTCGCCCTACCCTCCTACCAATATCTACCATGGCGGTGGCGAGCGCTTCGGCAGCGAGGCGTTCCTGCATGAAGGCGCCGCGCCCGTACTTAACATCGAGCACAATGTGGGTAGCACCGGCGGCGATTTTCTTGCTCATGATTGAAGTGGCAATAAGCGGTATGCTTTCCACCGTAGCGGTGACATCGCGCAAGGCATAGAGCACTTTGTCTGCCGGCGCTAACTCGGCCGAGGGGGATATAAGCGCCAGGCCGACCCGCGCTACTTGCGCCTTAAACTGCTCCGGTGTGAGGACACAGGAAAAGCCGCTGATGCTTTCGAGCTTGTCGACTGTGCCCCCGGTGTGCCCGAGGCCCCGCCCGGTCATCTTAGCCACGGGAACGCCGCATGCCGCGACCACGGGAGCTACAATTAGAGTAGCTGTGTCGCCGACGCCGCCGGTAGAATGCTTGTCCACGGCTTTTGGCAGTCCTAAAGAGATCTGTGCACCCGACGCGGCAATAGCAGTAGTGAGCTCTGCCGTCTCCCTTTCACTCATGCCCTTAAAGTAGACGGCCATAAGTAGCGCCGTCAGCTGATAATCCGGAACACCGCCGCTTACTGCTCCGTTTACCACATAGGCAATCTCGGCGGCGCTAAGTTCCTGTCCGTCGCGTTTCTTCTTGATGATGTCGTACATCTTCACGGCAAAACCTCCCCTGCCGCGCGAAACGAAGTTCCGGCGAGGCGCTCGCTAAACCCTAACACATCAAGAATGGTAGCGCCAATGTCTGCTAACGTCGTCCGGTCGCCGATACACCGGCCTGACTTCATGGCTTTAGAGTAAGCGAGGATGGGGACATACTCACGCGTATGGTCCGTCCCGGCATACAGCGGGTCACAGCCGTGGTCTGCGGCCAGAATTAGATAGTCGCTTGGCCCAAGTGTGGGCAAAAACCCGCCTAACCAGTCGTCAAACTCCTTGAGCGCACGTCCGTAGCCGACCGCGTCATTGCGGTGGCCGTAGAGCTGATCATAGTCAACCAAGTTGGTGAACACAAGTCCGCCCGGCGCTCCGCGGTAGACACTCTCTGTCAGTGCCATGCCCTCGCTGTTACTTTTGGTTTTTAAGCACCGCGTGGGACCGCGCCCCGCGTAGATATCGCAAATTTTGCCGATACCGATGACCGGCATGCCGCTGTTCGCGATAATGTCAAGCATAGTCTGCCCAGGCGGAGCCACGGCGAAATCGCGGCGGTTAGGCGTGCGGACATAGGGCCACTCGCCGGTAAAGGGCCGCGCAATAATTCGCGCCACATTGAGCTCGCCTTGCATCAGTTCCCGCGCAACTTGGCAAATGTGGTAGAGCTCCGCGAGCGGCAAAGCGGCCTCGTGCGCGGCAATCTGCATTACGCTGTCCGCCGACGTGTACAAGATGGGCGCTCCGGTAAGCTGATGCTCGCGACCGAAGTCGCGGATAATTTCGGTGCCGGAAGCAGCCACGTTGCCTAAGAACTGCCTGCCAGTGCGCTCGCCGAGGGCCTGTACGACGGCAGGCGGAAACCCGTCGGGGAAAGTGCGGAAGGGGTGTTCTAAGACGATTCCGGCCATCTCCCAGTGCCCCGTAATGGTGTCTTTGGCGGGAGAGGCTGTCATGCCCCGGCCGAAAGCACCCAGCGGCGGGCATAATGAAACAAGCCTGGGATGGGGAAGAATGGACCCCATACCAAGCGCGGTGAGGTTAGGTAGTGTCAGAGACTGGTTGTAGTCCAGTACGCTTCGCAGCGTACTGCTGCCAAGGTCTCCGTAGCGGTCGGCATCGGGCAGAGCCCCAATGCCTACACTATCTAGCACAATCAAGACGACGGTCGTGTGCATCCGGTAGCCTCCTGCCTCAGGCCCGCGGGTGAGCCTTGTCGTAAATCTCGCGCAAACGCGTGCGCGTAACGTGAGTGTAGATCTGAGTTGTACTTATATCGGCGTGCCCTAACATTTCCTGTACGGCTCTCAAGTCAGCACCGTTCTCCAGTAAATGTGTGGCAAAGGAATGCCTGAGTGTATGCGGCGACACATCGGCCTCCATACCTGTCTCTCTGACTCGCTTCTTAAGGAGCTTCCAAAACCCTTGCCGCGTCATCTGCCGCCCGTGATGGTTGACAAATAAGGACCGTACTTCGCGCGAGCGAATTAACTGGGGCCGCCCCATGACCAAGTAGCTGTCTACGGCCTTAATGGCCACAGACCCTAGCGGCACCATGCGCTCTTTCCCGCCCTTGCCTGTGCACTTGATGAAACCTGCGGACAGGTTGACGTCTGCGACCTGCAGCGAAACAAGTTCGGAAACGCGAATGCCTGTGGCATAAAGGACTTCAAGCATAGCGCGGTCCCGCAGGGCTGACGGAGTGGAGAGTGTGGGTCGGAGAAGGAGCGTCTCGACTTCAGAAGTGCTCAAGACCCGAGGCAACCGCTTCTCGATTTTAGGCGTGTCCAAGTGGGCCGCCGGGTCGGCAGGAAGTGTCCCCTCCCTGTTTAAGAAGCGGAAAAAGGAACGAATCGAAGCTAAGCTGCGCGAGACCGTAGCAGCAGACTTCCCCTGTCGCTTTAGACTGTCGAGGTAGAGCAATATCTGGCCGCGCTCCAGAGTCTCCCATGATTTGGCGTAGTGAGTGCTGACGAAGCGAGAGAACTGGCGGAGGTCCCTGCCGTAAGACTCGAGCGTGTTCTCGGCTAGTCCTCGCTCTAGCCCCAGGTAGTCTAGGTAGTCCTCAATATGCTGTTCCATAACGTTCCCCTTAAGAATAGTCTCTCTCTTAGTATTCCACACAGAGCGAGCAATTCCTTCCCCTAGATAAACAAAGACCCCCTAAACAGGGGTCAAAAGCCGTCGGTATACCAGTTGCGCAGATGTGTGAGTATGCGCTGAAACACCGTCTCGACTAGGGGTTCTTCCGCACCTGCGCCGGTACCCACAACCGGGTGGGGAGGCGGCGTCGGTGCCAACACTACATCAAGCGCCTGCCACAAGAGAGCAGTCAGCAAAATCAAGAGCGCGGCCATGCCTAGAATCTTCGCGGTACGCGCCCGCTTCCCCCGGAAGGGACCAACCGTCACCACCCACACGCCATTCCCCTCCTTGGCGCCAACACTGTTTAATACAGCGTATGCCGCCAAGGCGGGGGCTAGAACGGCTTAGTTCACGCGCATTACTTTCGCTCTGTACTCCTTTACACCCGCGGCAAGTATCTGCATGGCGTGTTTTAAATCGTCGGTGTTTAAGACGTAGGCCAAGCGAACCTCATCCCGACCCAACCCCTCTGTGGCATAGAACCCGGCGGCAGGCGCGACCATGGTAGTCGCCCCATCTAAGGAAAAGCTGCTTAGCATCCACTCCGCGAAAGCATCCCCGTCGTCGATAGGTAACTTGGCGATGACATAGAAGGCTCCCTTGGGAGGCTTGCATACGGCGCCCTCGATTTGCATAATCCCGTTATAGACTATGTTGCGGCGTTCCTGGTACTCCGTCAAAACTGCTTCGAAATAAGAATCAGGCACACTGAGAGCCCCGACGGCACCGATTTGTTCGAGTGTCGGCGGGCATAGGCGCGCTTGCGCAAACTTCATAATCGAGTCCATCAGCTGCTTATTCTTGCTCACGACATTGCCGATGCGCGCACCGCAGGCACTAAAGCGCTTGCTGATGCTGTCGGCAATAATGGCATGCTGGTCAATGCCGGGCAGAGACATTATGCTCGTATACCGTTCCCCGTCGTAGACAAACTCACGATAGACTTCGTCGGCAATGATGTAGAGGTCGTGCTCACGCGCGAGTGTTGCCAATACTTCTAGCTCGCCCTGGGTATAGACAACACCGGTTGGGTTGCCGGGGTTACTAAGCAAGATGGCTTTAGTGCGTGGGGTAATCTTCTCGACAAAGCGCGATTTACACGGCAGCCTAAACCCGTCCTCAGCCTGTGCTGTTACCGGCACTACCTTGATGTCGCCATAAACCGCAAATCCGTTGTAGTTTGCATAGAAGGGCTCAGGCACTAAGACTTCGTCGCCCGCATCGCACGTAGCGAGCATCGCAAACAGCAGGGCTTCGCTGCCACCGGTCGTCACGATAATCTCGGCCGGGGAGACATTAACACCGAAGCGTGCGTAGTACTGCGCGAGCCCCTTGCGAAACTCCAGGAGACCGTTAGAAGGGCCGTAGGCTAACACCTTTTCGTCGTAGTTCTTGATCTTGTCCCACATCTCAGCCGGCGTTTCGATGTCCGGCTGTCCGATGTTTAAATGGTACACCTTCGTGCCGCGGCTCTTAGCTTCGTCCGCGAACGGTACCAGCTTGCGGATAGGCGACGCAGGAATCTGAAGCCCGCGCCGCGATAGGGATAAACTCATAACGCACCTCCCACGTAATCTCAATGTGCTCCTATTCGCGATAGTCGACGGAAATCCTGCACCCATCCCGGTGTCTGGCAAAGGCTAGTTCGATGAGGCGGGTGATTAGCTCGGTGTAAGGCAGGCCGGAAGCCTCCCACATCTTAGGGTACATACTGATACTCGTAAAGCCGGGCATGGTGTTGAGTTCATTCACGTAGACGGTGCCGTCTTCTAGTAAGAAAAAGTCTACGCGGGAGAGGCCGGCACAGCCGAGAAGCTCATGCGCGCGCATCGCCAGTTCTCTTACACGGTGAGTTTGCTCGGGCAAAAGCTCCGCCCGCACATGCAGAGTAGATGGTTGCAAGTACTTGGCGGTGTAATCGTAAAACTCCCCGCTTGGCACTATCTCACCGGGCAACGAACTACTTAAATCCTCGTTCCCCAGCACGCTGCACTCAATTTCGCGTCCCTTAACGGCCCGCTCCACCATTACTTTATTGTCGTAACGCAAGGCTACCGCGATGGCTTGCCTGAGCTCGTCGCGGTTGTTGGCCTTATTAATGCCAACGCTCGAGCCCATGTTGGCCGGTTTGACAAAGCACGGGAAGCCTACTGCTTGTTCTACCTCTAGGTGGAACGCATCCGGTTCCCCTGTATATACTTTGCGCGAGCACCAGACAAAGTCTACTACCGGAAGACCTGCACAGCGATACAGTGTCTTTTGAAACACCTTGTCCATACCTAAGGCCGAGGCAGTCACGCCTGAGCCGACATAAGGCTTGTCAACTACCTCGAACAAGCCCTGCATACTGCCATCCTCCCCAAAAGGCCCATGGAGTACGGGGAAAATGACGTCCGCCTGCGCCAGAATGCGGGCGATAGGGCCCATATACTCGTCGCCATGCGGCTCGGGTACGGCTGTTTCGTTTGCCGCCAAGATAGAGCGGGGGTCTAGCCCGGCTTGCCAGCGCCCGCACTTACTGATGCCCACAGGCAGGGCCACGTAACGAGTGACGTCTAAAGCTGCCAGCACTGAAGCAGCCGACCGGACGGAAACCTCGTGTTCGGCAGAGCGACCACCAAAGAGGACTATCACTTTCTGCACTTTCTTCGCCTCCGCATCAGTACCTTTAGGGCAAGGCCCAGGCTAACCGCACCGGCGATTCCTAAGGCGCGAGTGGAAGTTAATAGGGGAATATGGGTCGGCACGGTAATGTTCACGCGCCCAATCTCTTGCTCTCCCTGCGTAACAACCACCTCGCCTAGCTTCGCGCCGGGGCGCAATGGTGGGAACAGGCGTGGCAGTACCCTAAGCTCAGTATTATACTCCCCTCGTTCGGCACGGGCAATCGTGCGGGTTAGCTCGCGCTCTGCCACTAAGAGCACTTGCCCCGCCAGTGGGATATCTATGACGCCGAGCGTCTGTCTGCCGCGAATGAGAACCTCGCGCAGGAAGCCAGCAAACCCATGCTCCATGAGGGCCGTGCTGTCAGACCACATTTCTGCGCCCTGGGCACCCAAGACCACACTAACTAAGGTAAGGTTGTCGCGTTTGGCAATGAGGAGCAGGCATTGCCCTGCTTCATCTGTAAAGCCGGTCTTACCTCCTACTACTCCCGGGAGGGTCCCAAGCAGCCTGTTTTGGTTTATTAGGACCCGTCCGTTAGCTAGCGTAAAGCGTTCCCGTCCTGCAATCGCAAGAAACTCAGGCAGGGTAGCCGCATGCAACCCCAGGCGAGCTAAATCCCCCGCTGTGGAAAACTGCTCACGGTCAGGTAGTCCGTGCGCATTGGCGAACCGCGAGTTAGTCATGCCAAGCTCCGCCGCCCTTGTGTTCATCATCGCCGTAAACCCGGCGAGGCTACCACCTAAGTGCTCGGCAATGGCGGCTGACGCGTCATTAGCGCTGATTAGCATGGCGGCATAGACCAGTTCGCGCAGAGTGTATTTTTCACCCGCGCGCACATGCAGTGCAGAACCGCCTACGGCCGCGGCGCGAGGGCTAATCACGACTTGCTCATGTAGCCTGCCGGACTCAACGGCTAAGACGGTTGTCAGCACCTTAGTTAAGCTTGCCGGGGCGTGGCGGGCTGTGGCCGCTCTGCTCCAGAGGGCTTCTGCTCGTTCAGGCGTGACAAGTACGGCCCGTGGGCTGTTAATGGCCAGGGCTTCTGCACTGCCTGTCATCACCGAAATCACCAGCAAGAGCGCCACAACGAATTTGGCTCTACTTCCCATAATCGACTCCTTGTTGTCGGATATGGCGGATTCCTGTCGCATTAAGTCTATTTCCCAGGCAATGTCCTAGAGCAAAGCGGCGATAGCCCTAATAAAGACAGGTGTAACGAATGCTTCGATTAGGCCCGCCGCCGCAATAAACAGCGCGACAAACAAAACGCTTACTGTGTAGTGAGCAACCGGACGCCGCTCCCTTGTCCCACGCGCCTTCTGCCCAAAGGCCATGCGCAGGGAGAACGCGATGCCCAAAGCTCCAATGACGATCAATGACGGCACCGCCAGTAGATTGTGCGGGAGAATTGCCGCTGCCGCAAACAGCAGCCCTTCCGCCTGCATTTCCACCACCAAAAAGCCTACGCTAAAGCCAATGACGAAACCGCGCAGAACGAGAACGGCAAGTATGCCTATCACTCCTACCACTATAAGACCAGAGAGCCAGAGGAAGGCCACTGCCTGCAGATTAGCTATCTGCACGCTCTGCCATGCCGCAGGCTCTATGTTTCCTACTAGTATGCCTTCAATGTACTTGTCGAGATACCCCATAAGGTCTTGTTGCTGTTTCGGCGGCATGGCCCTGACAGCCACTGCTCCGGCGACAGAACCTGCGACAAAGGCAGTGACGGCAATGCAATAGGCGAGCCACCGCTCACGGCAATGATCTAGCACAGCCCTTGGGATCACAGGATCCCCTCCCTCTCCTTGGACACTACTACAATGGTATGCGCCAAGGAGACGCGAAGATTACCTTTCGGCGGCTTGTTGTCCGCGCTCGATGGCCGCGAGGTTAACGGCCACCATGTCTTGGCGATGTGCCGGCAGCGCTTTTTTAAGCGCCGCGACCACGCAGTCCATAGGAACCAGGTCGGTAACTTTGAGCAATGCCCCCAGCGCAACCATATTGGCTACTTTCACGTTGCCCAGCTCGTCGGCAATGTGGTTAGCCGCCACTGGTACTACCGTAATATCGCTGCGGGTGGGAGGCGTACTGATAAGCGATTCATTGTAGATAAGCACGCCGCCGGGTCGCACTGCGCCTTCAAACTTGTCGAGCGACGGGCGATTGAGCGCCACCACGGCATAAGGCTGTGCCACAACCGGTGACCCCACTACCTCATCCGCGACAATAACGGTGCAGTTCGCGGTGCCGCCGCGCATTTCCGGCCCATATGAAGGCATCCACGACACCTGTTTGCCATGCACCATACCTGCGTACGCCAAGAGCTGTCCCATGAGCATTACGCCCTGTCCGCCGAAACCCGCCATCACAACTTCATAAGTCATTTTTTCGCACCTGCCTCGACGTCCTTGTACTCGCCTAACGGATAGTACGGCAGCATGTCTTTCGTCACCTTATCTAACGCCTCAAGCGGCGTCAGGCCCCAGTTTGTCGGGCAGGTAGAGAGCACCTCGACTAAGGTAAACCCTTTCCCCGCGATTTGATACTCAAACGCCTTCTTAATGGCTCGCCGCGCGCGCACGATGTTTGGCACACTGTGTACGCTGACGCGGGCGATGTAGGCAGGGCCATCTAGGGTGGACAACATCTCCGCGACCTTAATGGGGAAACCCTGCTTTCTGGTATCGCGCCCGTAGGGCGAGGTTGAGGTCTTGTCGCCTGGCAAAGTCGTGGGTGCCATCTGGCCCCCCGTCATGCCGTAGATGCCGTTGTTGACAAAAATAGTAGTGATGTTCTCCCCGCGAGCGGCAGCGTGGACAATCTCGGCGCAGCCGATGGACGCGAGGTCGCCGTCGCCCTGATAGGTAAAGACCACGCCGTCGGGAACCACTCTCTTAATGCCTGTAGCCACGGCGGGGGCACGGCCATGCGCCGCCTCTTGCATATCGCAGGCAAAATACATGTAGCCGAGCACGGCACATCCCACGGGAGCCACTCCGATGGCACGGTCGGTAAACTTAAGCTCGTCCATAACCTCGGCAATCAAGCGATGAATAATACCATGCGTACAGCCCGGACAGTAGTGGCTCTGCATATCCACCAGAGATTCGGGACGCGCGAAAACCTTCGCCACTACCTAGCACCCCCTATCACTTTCAAGCACTCCGCGCTAATCTCCTCAGGTGTCGGCACCATGCCGCCCATGCGCCCGTAGAAGTGCACAGGCTTAGCGCCGTTAACTACCAGCCTGACGTCTTCAACCATCTGCCCTGCACTCATCTCCACCGTGAGCAGAGCTTTGACTTGAGGCACGAGTTGACCGAGGGCCATAGTCGGGAAAGGCCAGAGGGTGATCGGCCTAAAGAGGCCCACTTTAACCCCTGCTTGACGCAGACTTGCCACTGCGGTCTTGGCAATGCGAGCCGTAGAACCGTAAGCGACAATAACTACCTCGGCATCCTCGCAGTGGAGCATTTCTGCTCTCTGTTCTTCGCGCTGCATGCGGGCGTACTTTGCCTGCAGGTGCAGGTTGTGCTTCTCAAGGCCCGGTGCGTCTAACACTAACGAGTTAACGATGTTCTTGCCTGGGTGATGGCGCATGCCTGTGGTGGCCCAAGTCTTAGGCGGCAGCTCACGACTTTGCAGCTTGCGAAATTCCACCGGCTCCATCATCTGCCCAAGCAGGCCATCGCCTAGGATTAACACCGGGTTACGATACAAGTCTGCCAAATCGAAGGCCTCTGTCACTAGGTCAACTGCCTCCTGCAAATTAGCGGGCGCGAACACCAACAAGCGGTAGTCTCCGTGCCCGCCGCCCTTCACCGCCTGGAAGTAGTCGCCTTGGCTCGGCTGAATGCTGCCTAACCCGGGGCCGCCGCGCACGATGTTGACGATTACCGCCGGCAGTTCCGCACCGGCGAGGTAGGAAATGCCCTCCTGTTTGAGACTAATTCCGGGGCTAGAGGATGAGGTCATAGCTCTTGCGCCGGCCCCCGCAGCTCCGTACACCATGTTGATAGCGGCAACTTCGCTTTCGGCTTGCACGAAGGTGCCTTCCACCTGCGGCATGCGGCGAGACATATACTCCGGTAACTCGTTCTGCGGCGTAATGGGGTAGCCAAAAAAGAAGCGGCATCCAGCCTGAATGGCTGCTTCCCCAATCGCCTCATTTCCCTTCATTAAGACACGTTCGCCCATGTGAAGCCTCCTATCTCTCTACTTCAATGACGGCATCAGGACAGATGCGCGCACAAGCCGCACAAGCTATGCACTTGTGCATTTCGATGACCATTGCCGGGCGAAACCCGCGGCGGTTAATCCGGTCGGCCATCACGACAATCTTGACCGGACAGACTGCGGTGCAGAGCTCACAGCCCTTGCACCTTTCTTCGTTGAAAGTTACTTTTGCCACAGCGTGAACCTCCTCGTTATTCTAAAGGAAATCGGTAGTCAAGTACAAAGGAAGCACGGCACTTGCCGGCCACTTCTCGTTGACCGCAGGCATAAGCGACGGCACGCAGCAAGTAAACGCCGTGGGGATGCCCGTTTCTGCATACAGCTCATCGAGCAGGCGCCTCCCCCGTTCGAGGTGAGCTAGTTCGGTGAACGACATGAGGTTAGCGTTATTGACAAAGGCTGTAACCTTAAGGCGCGACTTTTCTTCGATGAGCTTCTGTAGCACTAAGACTTCTTTGACCGTCTGCGTGTGCGGTCGGTAGGGATTGACTACCATAAGCACATCATGCTGTTCTGCTACAATCTCGCGGCTGTAGCGCCCAAGTGCGGTTGCACCGGCGGGGTCACCTCCTACGTCAATGACCACCTGTTTCTCGCGGCTGTAGATACTGCCGCTTACCGCAGCAGGCAGCGCCGGCAAATCAGCGTGGCGTATCCACGCCGCCGGTGCCACGATATCGACGTTGCGCTTAGAAAGCTCTAGGGCTTGGTCGCGGCTACGAAAGTAGGGGTTGACAATGTCGAGATCGATTAACTCCACAGGTGTGGAAGCTGCACTCCGCGCTCGCTTGAGTAGGCTTAGGTTAATGGCAACTTCCGTTTTGCCGCTACCATAGCCGCCCACAATAACCGATATCCGGTTGAGAGCGGGTTCATTCATAGTCTTTGGCTATCTCCTCACCGCGCAGAACGCGTAGTCCTCCGGCGCATAGTGCCGTCATCTCGCCCTCACCGGGCATAACCTCCACGGGACCGATAAAGGAAATAGCTTCTTTTATCCACGGCACTAGGTAGGTATTGTCGAAAGCTAGCCCACCCGTCAGGATAATGACGTCCACCTTGCCCGAGAGAACTGACGCCATCGCCCCAATCTCTTTGGCTACCTGATAGGCCAGCGCCCTAAACACCAAGCCCGCATAGCTGTCGCCGGCTTCCATGCGGCGCCGCACTTCGCGCCCGTCGTTTGTGCCGAGGTACGCGACCAAGCCGCCCTGACCTGTGATCATCTTCTTAATGTCGTCGTGGCTGTACTTACCGCTATAGCATAGTCTGGCGAGGTCGCCGGACGGCAGGCCACCGCTGCGCTCCGGTGAAAACGGGCCTTCGCCGTCAAGTGCGTTGTTTACGTCAATGACCTTACCCCGGCAGTGAGCGCCGACTGAGATGCCTCCGCCAAGGTGGGCTACTATCGCGTTAATATCGCGGTAGTCCTTCCCCTGCGCAGCCGCAAAGCGCTTGGCCACAGCCTTTTGGTTGAGCGCGTGAAATATACTGCGCCGCGCGATTTCGGGGTGGCCGGAAATACGCGCTACGGGCTCCAATTCATCTACTACCACTGGGTCGACAATAAAGGCCGGTATGCCTAACGTATCGGCTAGGTCACGCGCGAGCAGACCGCCTAAGTTGCTGGCATGCTCTCCTCGCTTGGCCTCCTTGAGGTCGCGCACCATGGCGTCTGTTACGCGGTAGGTGCCGCTTGGGATGGGCTTGAGTAAGCCCCCCCTGCCTACTACCGCACTCAACCGCTTAATATCAAACCCTCGCGAGGCCAAGAACTCGGTGATGACACGCCGCCTAAAGGAGTACTGGTCTCCGATGCGTGGGAAAGGAGCAAGCTCCTCCGTGCTGTGCGAGAGCGACTCGTCTATGAAGAGCTCTTCACTTTTAAATACCGAGATTTTAGTCGAGGTTGAGCCAGGGTTAATACATAGCTGAAAATACTCCGTCATGAAGCATTCCCCCCCGCTACAACCGATGCGCAGGCAATGGACAGCAGCTTAGCCTCCGGGCTGTCGGAGCGGGAAGTAAGCACAATGGGTGCGGCAGCTCCGGCGATAATGCCGGCGACTTTGGCTTGCGCGAGATAAACCAATGTCTTATAGAGAATGTTTCCTGCCTCGATGTCCGGCATCAGCAGTATGTCCACATCGCCGGCAACGTCGGACTTAATTCCCTTGTGTGCGGCCGCTTCGGCGCTGATGGCGCCATCAAAGGCAATCGGTCCGCTGACGATGCAGTTCACAATCTCCCCACGGTGAGCTTTATCCGCTAGCTCAGCCGCGTCTACGGTAGCCTGCATTTTAGGATTTACGACCTCCACGGCACAGATAGGCGCTGCCTTCGGCAGAGTGACGCCTAGCGCGCGCGCCACTTCCACGGCGTTTTGCAGAATCTCGGCCTTTTGTGTTACGTCCGGCGCAATGTTCTGCCCCCCGTCAGTTAGGAACAACAGCTTGTGATAGGTCGGCACCTCAAGCACAGCGACATGACTGAGCACCCTGCCTGTCCTAAGCCCCTGTTCCTTATCTAATACAGCCCTCAAAATGTCGGCCGTACTAATGAGGCCCTTCATTAACATATGCGCGCGTCCCTGCCGTACCAACTGCACTGCTTCGCGCGCAGCCTGCAGGTTGTCCGGCAGGTTGATTACTTCCATGCCCTGTAAGTTGTATCCGTGTGCGGCCGCAATGGAGCGGATTTTGGCTTCGTCGCCGACGAGTACTGCCTCGGCGATACCCGCCTTGTGCGCGTCGCACACGGCAGCGAGCACTTCGGCATCTGCCGCTACCGCCACCGCCACGCGGCGTACCGGACCCTGTTTAGCGGCAGCTAGAATCGCAGAAAAGCTGTTCAATAGTGGGACCCTCCTTTGTATTGTAGCGTGTCGCTTGTGGCTTGTAGCATGTGGCTTGTCGCTTGTCGCTTGTGGGAGCCTCCAGCCGCCAGCCACCAGCGGTGAGCGTGAGCTGTACGCTGTAAGCTGTACGCTGTACGCTGTACGCTGTAAGCCCCCCTCAACCAGCAGCCAGGAGCCAGCAGCCCTCCGTTCTACGAAGTGCTAAGTGCGAAGTGCTAAGTGCAAGGTCCTAGTACTCCCTCACTTCTTCCTCGCTGGCGAGGACGCGGCAGGCACCTTCAGCTAACGCTAACATTTCGTCTTCTCCGCGGTAGACAATCATGGGGGCGATAAAACCGACATAACCCGCAATAGTGTTGCACATTCTGTCAGCGTGCGCAAGTCCCCCCGTAAGGACTACGGCGTCGACTCGTCCCTTTAGCACTGTAGCCATCGCGCCAATTTCTTTGGCAATCTGATACGCCATAGCGTGCATCACCAGTTCTGCCTTAGCATCTCCTGTCTCGGCGAGCCTGTACGCTTCCCGCGCATCGGTTGTGCCGAGGTAGGCCACCATACCCCCTTGCCCGTTAAGTTGGCGCTTCATTTCTTTGGCTGTATACTGCCCACTAAAGCACAGTGCGGCTAAATCACCGGAGGGAAGGCCACCCGTGCGTTCCGGCGAGAAAGGCCCCATTTCATTGGCGTTGTTCACGTCAATGACGCGGCCGCCTACCATAGGCCCGACGGAGATGCCGCCTCCCAGGTGAGCTACTACAAACCTGCTGTCGGCATACGCAATGTTGAGTTCGTTAGCTGCGCGCCTCGCCACAGCTTTCATGCTGAGTGCATGCGAGAGGCTCTTGCGTTCGAGGAGCGGATGTCCCGCAATGCGCGCGACAGGCTCAAACTCGTCTACCGCTACCGGGTCTACAATAAATGAAGGTAGCCCGAGCGGATCAGCTATCGCTTTGGCCAACAAGCCACCAAGGTTAGATGCGTGCTGCCCCTGCAAACCCTGTCGCAAGTCTGCAACCATCGCTTCATTGACGGCATAGGTTCCGCCTTCTGAAGGCCGCAGCAAACCACCCCTGCCGACGACGGCGTCAAGTCCCGCTGCTACCTCGTTGTTTCCCATGAACGACATCACCGCGTCTAAGCGCAAGGGAAACTGGTCCATAATCTCCGCATATGCGGCGAGTGAGTCTGCAGAATGCGTAAGGTTTTCCTCCGCCTCTAACGCGTTCCCGATATAACAAGCCACTTTGGTTGACGTGCTGCCTGGATTTATGACAAGCACCTTAAATTTATGCAAGCGGATGCCTCCTTGTGCTAGCGTGTCGCTTGTGGGAGCCGCCAGCCGCCAGCCGCCGGCCGCCAGCTGTGAGCGGTGAGCGGTGAGCTGTGGTAATCGTGAATCATGAATCGTGAATCGTGAACTGAGGGCACTCAGCGGTCGGCACTCAGCACTCAGGGGGGCTAGGCTTTAGGCTTGAGGCTTGAGGCGTTAGAAGAGCCGTGGGCCGTAAGCTGTAAGCTGTAAGCTGTAAGCCTGACGAGGTAGAAAGGTACAAGGTAAAAGGCTAAAGGGCAACGGGTACCACTGCGATACCGCTCTACTGGGCACTGGGCACTGGGCACTTCCCTCTACCAGGAACCAGGAGCCAGCAGCCCTCCGTTCTACGAAGTGCTAAGTGCTAAGTGCTAAGTGCGCTCGCCCTGCGCTCTCCCTTCTCTATTCTTCTCGCCATGCACAAAACCTTTTTAGCGAAAATTACGTGATTGCACGCAAAAAGAGGGCTTATTAGGCCCTCTTTTGTTCCTATCCCGCGCGCTCAAGGCGCAGTCTATCCGCCACCATGGCGATGAACTCACTGTTAGTTGGCTTGCCGCGGCGATGGTCCACGGTAAACCCGAACATCCTGTTTAGGGCATCTACATTGCCGCGACTCCAGGCTACCTCTATGGCGTGGCGGATAGCGCGTTCCACACGGCTTGGCGTCGACTCGTGGTTCTCGGCAATCATGGGGTAGAGAATCTTAGTTACTGCGCTAAGCAGCTGCATTTCCTCTGCCACCATGGAGATAGCTTCCCTGAGGTATACGTAGCCGCGGATGTTAGCTGGAACGCCGAGCTCGTGCAGGAAATCCGATATCTTAATCTCGAGATTGCGGTTAGCGCTTCGCTGCTGTTCGAACTGCAGGGGAGAGGCGGCCACACCGTTGGTGGTCAACTGATGGATGCGCTGGGCGAGGGTTTCGAGGTTAAAAGGCTTGAGAATGTAGTAGCTCGCGCCAAGCTCTAGTACTCGCTTGGTCATTTCCTCGTGCCCAAGCGCGGTCAGCATGATGGTCTTTGGCATGGCACCTCCGGCCACCACCGCCGGCAAGCGCTCTAAGACACCGATGCCGTCCAAATGGGGCATAATAATGTCAAGCACGCATACGTCCGGTTTGACGGAGTTGATAAGCTCTAGTGCTTCCACGCCGTTATGCCCTACTCCCACCACTTGGAACTCCGAACGCTTGGAAAGAAACTCGTGCAGCAGGTCGCAGAAGTCGCGGTTGTCGTCTACAATCAAAACCTTGATTCTCTCACCCAAACCTAATCTTCCTCCTCAGTCCCGAGCAAACACTTACACTATTCTTTCAACAACTTGCCAACCTTCTCCTGCTTCCCTCGCACAATTTTTCTCAAGATGCACGGAAAAACCGCCGATAAAAGAAAGTTGGGGCGTGCTCCTCGCGCCTCTCCAAGAGGTCGGACTCACGAATCATCCACTCGATAAAAACCCCATACCCTCGCGCCGGGTCGTTGACGAAAACATGCGTTACCGCGCCGACTAGTCGCCCTCTCTGTATAATCGGGCTGCCGGACATGCCTTGCACAATTCCGCCAGTTTTTTGCTGCAAACGCGGGTCTGTGACGCGAATCACCAGCCCTTTCCCTAAGGGCGCATGCTGCAGGCGCGAAACGCGCTGAATCTCAATCGCAAACCGCTCTACCTGCTCGCCCGCGATAACAGTCAGGATTTCGGCCGGCCCTTCTTCGACTTCATCTCGCAGCATAATTGGCATCGGTGATGCCCCGGCGGTGATGTCCTGCAGCATATGGCCGAATATGCCAAAGGGGGTGTTTTTCAGAACTGTCCCTAGGGTGGTCTGTTCATCCACGAAGACGCTTCGCTTCTCTCCCGGTGCGCCTCTTCTGCCAGCCTGAATAAAGGTGACTGTTGCGCGCACGATTCTACCGCTGCCAAGCGCGATCGGTTGCCCGGTATCGGGATCGGCGATCACGTGTCCGAGACCGCCAAAAGTCATAGATTCGCGGTCGACAAACGTAAGGGTGCCGATACCTACCGCCGTGTCGCGCACGAATACACCTAAGCGATACTTGCCGGTTTCCCGACAAGCCTGAGGCACCGCTCGGAGCGTCGTCTCAGCCGTGCCGCGCAGCACAGAGAGTTCTACCTCTTGGTTGTGCCTGCCGCGCTCGTCCACTAGCCGCGCGATGGTCGCCCCGTCAAGCTCCGTGTGGCCGTTAAGCGCCGTAATCTGGTCTCCAAGGCGCAAACCTGCCTCCCTGCCCGGCGAAAAAGCCCCGGCATCGTTGTTGATTGTCGCGAAGCCTACCACTAGGACGCCTCGCGAGCGCAGCGATACACCCACGGAATGGCCGGAGGCGACCAGCGAAACCGACGGCAACACCTGCAAGGAAAGTCGCCGTATCGTCACGCCAAACAAACTGAGCCGGAGCTCTGCGCTCCCGGGCCTAAGCGGCTGGAAGGATAGCGGTTCCGCTAGGCTAAACCTGCGCACTGACGGACCCACCTCCGCGCCGTTGACTTTAAACAAGTCGGCCTCGTTAAGCGACAAATCAAGACCAAAGGGTAGCTGTAGAGGGAGGGCGAAACCTACGCCCTCTGTAACGCGCAATAGAGGGGGCAAACCAAAGAAACTTTTCGCTTGCGGGCTTAGGCAGACCGCAAGCACTAACGCCGAAAGAAACCATCCCAACAGCGCTTTGTACTTTCGCCTGCGCATCGGTGCACTCCTTTCGTGAAGTCGAATCTGTCTCTAAGTTAACCTAGCCGCAAAGTCGCTATCCCCGCTAGTTAACATAACAGAACGAACTACCACGATTGGCATGTCTCTGAAAAGTGCTATGGACGCATCGTTCTCCTTAAAAGAAGCTCTTCGGCGTGTTCTAAAGCTGCGGCAGTCTCTCTGCCGCCGAGCATACGGGCGAGCTCGCGTACCCGCGCTTGGTCAAATAGGCGGTCTATGCTGACAACCGTCCTCTCTCCCTCATCTTCCTTGCGCACGTAAAGATGATGCTCGGCGAGCGCGGCAATCTGGGCGAGATGCGAGACACACAGAACTTGCTTGTGTCTGCTCACCGCCGCGATTTTTTCTGCGACGGCAAGCGCAGCCTTCCCGCCCACACCGCTGTCAATTTCGTCGAACACCAACGTGGGAATGTCATCGAGCTGACTGAAGACGGCCTTTAGAGCTAGCATCACGCGCGATATCTCGCCGCCTGAGGCAATTTTCGCGAGCGGCCTCGGTTCTTCTCCTTGGTTAGCCGAAAAGAGGAGCTCCGCACTTTCCGTGCCGCGCGGATTCATTACGCCTTTGTGCGGTGTGAAGGCGACAGTAAGCTGTCCGCTCCGCATACCGAGCTCCCGAATGTTCTCTTCTGCTAGGCGGCAGAGCTCACGCCCTCGTTCTTGTCGCAAAGCACAAAGCTCCGCGGCGTACCGGGCGTAGCGCTCTTGTTGCGCCGTCATGCTCTGCCTAAGCGCATCTGTACGCGCGGCGGCATCATGCAGGCGTTCTAGGCTTTGCTTGGCTTCCTCGCGAAAGATGCACACTTCTTCGAGTGTGCGACCGTACTTTCGCTTGAGTTTGGCAATGAGTTCAAGGCGTTCTTCAATCTCTTCTAGCCTTCCCTGGTCAAAATGAAGTGACTCCCTGAGCTCGCTTAGCTCGCGTACGGCATCTTGCAGCAAATATCCGGCCTGCTCAAGTTCCTCGCAAACACTTTCTAGGGCAGGCGAAAAGCGCCGCACTTCCTTAAGCTCCGCTAAATTGCGCCCCAAACAATCGGAGACGGCGCGCCCGCGGCCTCCACCACCGGAGAGTTCGGCGTGACAACGTTCAATCGTGCCGCGCAAGCGCTCAAAGCCAAGCAAGGCTTGTCTCTCACGCTTTAGGTCGTCTTCCTCGTCAGGCCTAAGTTTCGCTGCGTCAATCTCCTGCACTTGGAAGTTTAGCAGGTCAAGCAGGCGGATACGCTCGCTTTCACTGGCGGGGCTATCCTTGAGCTCGCGCTGACACGCTTCGAAGGCTGTGACTTCGCGCGCGAGCGCGTCAAGTAACTCGGCTGCCCGTACACCGGCAAACTTGTCGATTAGCTGTTGTTGCGCGACGGGCGAAAAGAGGGATTGATGCTCGTGCTGACCGTGCATGTCGACTAGGTATGCTCCAAGTTGTCGCAGTAAACCTTGCGTGACGCTTTGCCCGTTGACGCGGCAGCCTGTACGCTTTTCTGTAATCTCACGCGTCACTATAAGTTCACCCTCGCTAAGGAGGCCGTGTGACGCTAAGAAACTCTCTATTTCCGGACGCTCTGTACGAAACACGCCCTGTACAATTGCCCGCTCACAGCCTGACCTGATCATATCTGCCGATGTCCGCCCGCCTAGCAAGAGCGACACTGCGTCTACGATAATGGATTTTCCGGCACCGGTTTCGCCGGACAGCACGGTTAGGCCGGGCCCGAGTTCGAGGCTCAGCTCTTTGATTACGGCAAAGTTTTGTACAAACAAGCGCTCAAGCATTTGGCGAACTCCTTACCTCGGTCAGTTTGTGTCGGAGCACGTCATAGAAGCTGCGTGGCGCCACTTTAATCAGGCGCGTCACGATATCCGCTCTTTCAATTATTACCTCATCATTCGGCAGAAGCCGAATACCCTCCTGCCCGTCAAGCGTAAGTACAATGTCATCGTGGACAGAGTGCAGGTGAACGCGTATCTTCTCGCGCGGCGAGATAACTGTCGGACGCGCCTGCAGCATGTGGGCACAGATAGGGGTAAGCAGCATTAACTGCATGGCAGGGTCAGCAATGGGGCCGCCCGCCGAGAGGGAATAAGCCGTTGAACCGGTAGGGGTAGCCACAATTACGCCGTCGGCCGGAAAAGTCTCTAGGTAGCTTTTGCCGATGTGAATCTCTAGCCGAATCATGCGCGCAAACGCACCCTTGGTGACTACGCAGTCGTTAAGCGCAAAGGCTTCTTGCAGAGGCGCGTTACTCCTGACTACGGTAGCCTTAAGCATCATGCGCTCCTGCAGCCGGAACTCTCCCCTGACAATCATGCGCAGCGCTTCGGTAACGCTTTTCTCCTCTACTTCAGTTAAAAAGCCAAGGTGACCAAGATTCACCCCCATCAAGGGAATGCCCCAGAAAGGCCAGCGCCGCGCTACCGACAAAAGTGTGCCGTCGCCGCCTAGCACGACGATGGCCGAGCATGCTTCGGCCATTTCTTGCTCTAAGTATCCGAGTTCCTCTCGCTCGATTTGGGCCGCTAAGCTGATAGGCAGCATAACTTCTTGCCTAAGTGCCGTAAGTTCCGCAAGTATCTGCCGCGTAACGGCCACCGTGTTGTCTTTATCTAGGTTGGCGATAATCCCGAGGGTCAACTTCCCCACCTCCAATAGACGCAGGCGCTACTTCGCTTCCCTGTGGGCGTCGGCTACAACTTGTTCTACACTGACCTCTCTACCGTCAGCTGCAGCGGTCTTCCACCAGCCGAGAAACTCGATATTACCTTCCGGCCCCTTAATAGGCGAGTATGTCAAGCCAAAAAGCCCCCACCCTAAGCTCTTTGCTGCCTGTAGCACGGCGGCGACCACCGCCATGTGGACGGCCGCGTCCCGGATTACGCCGCGACCGCGTGCTACCGCCTGTTTTCCTGCCTCAAACTGAGGTTTTATCAAAGCAATTACGTCTGCGCCTGCCGGCAGTAAATGGTTAAGTGCTGGCAAGACGAGAGACAGCGAGATAAATGACACGTCTACGGTGGCGGCATCCGGCTGCTCGCGCAGCTGCTCGCGCCTAAGATAGCGTATGTTCGTCTTCTCAAGCACCTGTACGCGTGAGTCGTTCCGGAGTTTCCACGCTAGCTGCCCCTGCCCTACGTCAACCGCAATAACGTATGTAGCTCCGTTTTGCAGCGCACAATCCGTAAAGCCGCCGCTAGCCGCGCCGACGTCTAACACGACGCGGCCCGCGAGCTTGATGTCAAACTGCTTAAGCGCCTGCTCAAGCTTTAATCCGCCGCGCGAGGCAAAAGCGTGTGGCGCGGCAAGCACGGTAATCACGCTTTCTGGGGGATAGGCATGCCCGGGTTTATCGGCTAGTTGGCCGCCAACCCGCACTGCGCCGCTCTGGATGAGCGCCTGTGCCTGCATGCGTGTACTGGCCAAGCCTTTTTCGCACAGGAGCACGTCGAGCCGCCTTTTAACTGAAGGCATGCCATACCGCCGCCACAACACCCTCGGCCGTGAGTCCGGCGCGGTGAAGTAGCACACTGCGCGGAGCATGAGACACACAGCCATCACTATAGCCAAGCCGCACGAGTTTCGTCGGCAGTTCAGCCAGCGCCTCGGCCAGGCTTGCGCCAAATCCCCCCGCCAGAATGTTGTCTTCGGCCGTAACTACAAGCTTAGCTTGCGACGCGTGCCTTAGCAGCTCGTCCTCTAGCGGCCACACTTGCGGGCAGTACCATACCCCTACGCTAAGCCCCTGCTGCTTAAGGCGCCGCGCGGCCTCGTAACACTCAAGAAACAGCGGCCCCACCCCGACAAGCAGGCAATCAGGCTCCTCGTCAAAGAACAGCTTGCCGCAAGCCGGAACTTCCACCGGCAATGCCTGTGCAAAGTCGCGCGGGTAACGCAAAGCTACGGGCGAACCTAGACCGAGAGCCTTCTCCAGCAAAGGGAGCATGTCTTGTTCGCCGCTTGGGGCAAGTATGGTCATGTTGGGGGTCGTGCGCAGATACGACAAATCATAAAGGCCATGATGCGTCTCTCCGTCTTCTCCCACCACTCCGGCGCGGTCTAAGCAAATGACGACCGGTAAGTTCTGCAGGCACACGTCGTGCAGCAACTGGTCGTACGCTCGCTGCATAAATGTCGAATACACCGCAACCACAGGCTTAAGCCCTCCCGCGGCCAATCCTGCGGCAAACGTCACCATATGCGCTTCGGCGATACCTACGTCGTAGATGCGGCTAGGGAACGCGCGCGCAAAGTCTTTGAGGCCCGTCGCGTCAAGCATGGCGGCAGTAGTCGCCACTACACGTTCGTCGCGCGCGGCCAAAGCAACTAGGGACTCGCCAAACAACTGCGTAAAAGTTCGTTCGCACGCTTCAGCGTCGAGGCGTGCACCTGTCTCTATCCTAAAGGGAGACGCGCTGTGGTACCGGTCCGGTTGCTTTTCTGCCGGCAGGTACCCCTTGCCCTTTGCCGTCAGGCAGTGAACAAGCACGGGTTCATTGAGCCGCTTGGCTTGCCGCAATACGGCCGTCAGCTCCGGGATGCTGTGCCCGTCCACCGGGCCTAAGTAAGTGAAGCCAAGCTCCTCAAAGACCATGCCCCCCACCAGCAGGTATTTTAGGCTGTCCTTCAGGCGCGTAGCATATCGCCAGACACAATCTCCCAGGCTACCGATGCCTTTTAGCACGCCTTGCACATCGTGCTTGGTCTTTTGGTAGAGACCCGTAGTGCGCAATGTATTAAGATAGCGGGCAATGGCGCCGACGTTCTGGGAAATAGACATCTCGTTGTCATTTAAGATAACGATTAAAGGTCTTCCCAGATGTGCGGCGTGGTTAATGGCCTCCCAAGCCATACCCCCGGTCATGGCTCCGTCCCCAATCACGGCCACGACGTGCGAGCGCAACCCAAGACCTCGGGCGGCTTCCAGCAGGCCGAGCGCCGCACTGATGGAGGTCGTGGCATGTCCGGTATCAAAGGCGTCGAAAGCGCTCTCTTGGCGCTTCGGAAAGCCGCTTAATCCGCCCTCTTGGCGCAGACTCGCGAAAAGCTCGCGGCGCCCGGTAAGTATTTTGTGCGTATAAGTCTGATGTCCGACATCCCACACGATTTGATCTCGCCCGGCTTCGAATTCTCGGTGCAGAGCTAGAGTCAGTTCTACGACACCGAGATTCGAGGCGAGATGTCCGCCGTTCTTCGAGACAACAGAGATGACGAGTTCGCGTATTTCCTGCGCCAGGATTTCTAGCTCTCTACCCGTCAGTCCCCGCAAATCGCGCGGATGATTAATGCGCTCAAGCAGCTCAGTTCCCTCCTCAACCGACACACTCTCTAGGCATAAGCGATAAGTATCCCCACTAGGGCACCTACCAGCACTTCTACTCGCGTATGTCCGAGCAGTTCTTTCAATGGTTCCTCGCCAATGTGGCCATGCAGCATAAAGTGGCCAATCATTTTGTTTAGTGCCTCCGCTTGTTTGCCGGCGGCCTGTCGCACGCCTGTAGCGTCATACATGACAATTAAGGCAAAAACGACGGTTATGGCGGTGTATGGGCTTCTAAAACCGGTAACTCTAATCACGCCTGCCGCCAACGAACTGACTACTGCGGAGTGCGTGCTCGGCATGCCACCGGCCCCCGTTACGCGTTCCCAGCTAAACCTGCCAGCCTTAATCCAAGCGAGAACAACCTTGGAGCCTTGTGCAACCAGCCAAGCCAAGCAGGTACGGTACAGAATAGGATTGGTCTCCAAAATATCTATCCAAGACAACTCAGCCACCCCCGAGTTAGCTGTTCCTGTTGAGACAAAGGTCAGCTGCCTGCTGCAGTGGAAAACTGCCGCCTAGTGGCTCTAGGGCGGCAAGGCAGGCCTCATAAGAGCGGCGGACTTTGTCTTCCGCGCCCGGCAGCCCTAGGAGACTGACATATGTGAGCTTCCCCGACTCGCTCTCTTGCGCGTCCAAGATATCGTCGCGAATTTGAAAGCCTAGGCCGAGGTGCGTGGCAAACCGCGTAATGTGCGTAAGCTCATTTTTTGTAGCCCCGGCGAGGATAGCACCGATACGAGCTGCTACCGTAATCAATGCACCTGTTTTATGGGCGTGAATATACTCAAGCGTCTGCGTGGGATTGGGGACTTCCCGCTTCGTCGCCCAAATGTCGACCACTTGCCCACCCACCAAGCCATAAGTGCCTGCCGAAAGAGCCAACTCGGCCGTGCTTTTAAGCACGCTCGCCGCGCTGTAGTACTCCGCTAGGCGATTGGTCATTAGCTCAAAGGCCAGCGTTAACATGGCGTCTCCGGCTAAAATGGCCATGGCCTCGCCGTAGACTTTGTGAGTAGTGAGGCGACCGCGGCGGTAGTCGTCGTTGTCCATCGCCGGCAGGTCGTCATGGATAAGGGAATAGGTGTGTACACACTCTATCGCCGCCGCCGCCGGCAGAAAATGCGCAGGGTTACCGCCAAACATCTCGTGTACAGCCAAAGCCAGCGCCGGGCGCAGCCGTTTGCCGCCTGGGAACACGCTGTAGCGCATAGCTTGATGGATAACGGCGGGGTGTTCGGAGTCCCGCGGCAGGAACGTTTCTAACGCTTCATCAACTAACAGCTTATAGCGGGCGAGTTCAAACCGCTTCATGCCGGAACTTCTCCGACGAAAGGTTTGCGTGTTTCCTTGACTAGTATCTCCACCTTCTGCTCGGCTGCCGTCAACAACGCCTGACACGCCTGTAGTGCCTCTACCCCCTGCACATAGAGCAACAAAGCTTCGTCTAGCGTCAAGTCGCCTTGTTCGAGTTTAGCTGCAATTTCCTCCACTTCCTTGAGGGTTTGCTCGAAATTCATGCGCCTCCTCCTTTCCGGTAACCACAGAGTAGACCGTGCCGCTGTGTAGTGTCGTAGTGAGAATATCCCCAAGCGTGACCTTGCCGGCAGACTTAATGACTACCCCTCCCGCGCGAGTCACGCTGTAACCCCTCGCCAGGACATTGAGCGGACTGATGGCCTGCAGGCGCAAGGCTTGTTGCGCAAGTGCGCTTCCGGCTACTTCGATTCTACGCTGCACGGCGTTTTGCATGCGGAGCAGAAGGCTGTCTGCAATCTGCTGCTTCCTGGCGATAGCGCTCGCCGGCGAAACCGACTGCAACCGGACTGACAGGTAGTCAAGGTATTGCCGTGCGGTCGAGACTTTCCTCCCCATGTCACGTGACATGCGCGACGCAAGCTTAACTAAGTGACGCTCTACCTCATGTCGGTCAGGTACGACGAGGAGAGCCGCCGCCGAAGGAGTAGGAGCACGCAGGTCAGCGACTAGGTCGGCAATGGTAAAGTCTGTCTCGTGCCCAACGGCAGACACTACCGGCACGGGGCAAGTGAAGATGGCACGCGCAACGCGCTCTTCGTTAAATGCCCACAAGTCCTCTAGGGAACCTCCGCCGCGACCAAGCACCACGACGTCGATTTCGGGATACCCCGCTACGGCCGCCAAGGCACTCACAATCGAGGGCGCGGCTTCGGCCCCCTGCACAGCCACTGGAAAGATTAACACTTGCGTCAGAGGCCAGCGCCGCTCCATGACCGTCACAATGTCGCGCACGGCGGCACCGGTAGGCGAAGTCAGCACCGCGACAACGCGCGGGAAACGCGGCAGCGCGCGCTTGCGCTCCGTGCCAAACAAGCCTTCGGCGGCGAGCCGCTGTTTAAGTTGTTCGAGCGCCAAATGAAGTGACCCCAGCCCGTCCGGCTCCAGTCTATCGACATAAAGCTGGTAATTGCCGTCCCGCTCATAAACACTGATCGTGCCCCTCGCCAACACTTTCATGCCGTCCGCAGGGCGAAAGGTTAAGCTCGCAGCCCGGTTTCGCCACATCACCATGCGAATACTGGCCCGCTCGTCTTTTAACGTAAAGTAGCAGTGCCCGGACGTATGGGCCTTAAAATTGGAAACTTCGCCGCTGACCCAAACATTCGTCAGCCGTTCGTTGTTCTGCAAAGTATCCCTTACTATGCTCGTGAGCTCAAAGACCGAAAGGGGCTTAGCCATGCTGCATTTTGGCGGCTTGCAGCGTGTTCTTAAGCAACATGGCGATAGTCATGGGGCCGACTCCGCCCGGAACGGGAGTAATATATGAGGCCACCTCTTTAACCGCGGCAAAGTCTACGTCGCCCACTAGCTTGTTGCCTACCTTGTTTGTGCCTACGTCAATGACTACGGCTCCCGGCTTCACCATGTCCGCCGTGATTAGGTTAACCTTACCTACCGCGACAATCAGCACATCGGCTTGTCGCGTGTAAGCCGCTAGGTTCTCCGTGTAACGGTGGGTGATGGTAACGGTAGCGTCAGCTAGGAGGGCTAAAGTCGACATGGGTTTCCCCACTACATTGCTGCGCCCCACCACTACGATGTGTTTGCCCTTGAGCTGGTAGTCGATAGACTTAAGCATCTCCATTACCCCGGCCGGCGTGCAAGGCACAAGGGCACCGGGCAAGCCTAAGTTCAGCAGGCCGACATTTACGGGATGAAAGCCGTCCACATCCTTCTCGGGTCTAACCGCGCCAAAAACCGCCATTTGGTCAAGCTGGCGAGGTAGCGGCAGCTGTACCAAAATACCGTGCACGGAGTCGTCGCTGTTTAGCTCTCCAATCAGTGTCATCAGTTCGGCTTGCGTCACGTCAATGTTTAACCTATGCACGGAAGACCCGATGCCGGCGCTACGACAGGCCTTTTCCTTCATGCCGACATAGGTATGGCTAGCGGGGTCATCCCCAACTAGCACTACGGCAAGCTTGGGTTTTAGTGAGCTCCCTGCTATTTCGGCTGCTACCTCGGCCCTAATCTTCTCGCCGAGCGCCTTACCGTCTATGATTGCTGTCATCGAAAATGCCTCCTTGCGAATTCGCTAGTCTATCCACACCCAAAAGTGCCGTCCCTACCGCATTGTCCCCCGCTAAGCCTAAAGGTGCCGCTATAAAGTTAGCTCCTGTCATGCGTGCCGCGAGGCGCGCGCGAATGTGGGTGTTAGCGGCTACTCCGCCGCACAGGACAATCGTGCGCGCGCGGTGCTCCTGTATACTCTTACGCAGCACCTTCTCTAGTGAGTTGGCTATGCAGCGGAACACGCCCGCCGCGACCGCCTCACGCGGCACACCGCGCTCTAGCGCGCGTAGCGCGGCTGTAGCCGGGCCCGCAAAACTAATTTCTCCGTCTTTAACAGCTGAGGGAATGGCGTATGGGGCGCCGCTGAGGTTCTCGGCGAGCTTATCCAAGAACGTGCCGCAGGGAAACTCTGCTCCCATGGCCACGCCTACGCGGTCAATAAACTGCCCGGCGTGTAAGTCGACGCTTGCGGCAAGTACCCGCAGCGAGTAGCCTCCTGCCGCGCATGGGCTGACATGGAGGACATCGGTCGTGCCCCCGCTCATTTGCACGGCCAGAAAGTCCTCTTTCGGTTGCGGATGCAGCTGGCTAAGCGCTGCGCGCAAGTGCCCTTCCTGATGGGAAAACGTGTAGAGAGGCACGCTAGCTCCGTGCGCTAGGGAGAGGGCAAAGCTGTGCCCCGCGAGGAAGACCGGCATATAGGACTCGGCGTGTGGTCGCGGTGCTATGCTCACCGCAACCGCTTTAACACACGTGCCCTGCAAGGGCACGCCTGCGAGTACCTCGGGCCACTGCTTAATGTGCAAAAATAGGGCATCAGATTGCCTGAGCCCTACTGCGCCGCTTGGTACGGGCAATAACTTGCGCCTGTCAGCCAGAACTTCTCCCGCGAGAGACACCAATGCCGCCGAAGTCATGTAGTTACTGGTGTCGACGCCGAGTACAACTCCTGTCACTGCTGATTCACGCAGAGCTTCCGGGCAATGGCGCCCAAAATACCGTTCACAAAACGGCTCGATTCTTCCGTGCTGTACTCCTTCGCTAACTCAATGCATTCGTTAATAATCGCGGCGACAGGCGTATCCGGACGTTGATTGAGTAGCTCAGAGACTGCTAGCCGCAACAAGGAGCGGTCGACCTTAGCTAGACGGTCGATAGCCCAGTCGGCAAGTGCCTCGCTCACCAGGGAGTCTATCTCCTCTAACCGCGAGAGCGCCCCGGCCACTAGTTCGCGCGCGTACTGCTCGTCCTGCTCCCTAAGAGGAGTAGCCTGAAAGGCATATTCGAGTGCGGAGCTCACGCTCACTAGACCGGTGTCTAACTGGTAGAGCGCCTGCATAGCGGCGGCTCGGGCCGTGCGACGGCTCATGCTGTGTCTCCTTTCTGTCCGGGAGAGCTAGTCTACAGGGGGAAGTATGCGTTCAAGGAGTGAGCGCAGGTCTTCGTCTGCGTCTAGGCGAGTGCCTATGTAGTAGCCAATCAGGGCGCAAGCCCCGATAAACAGCGTCTGTAGGAAACCAAAGTACAAGTAAACCAACGCAAACGTGATGCCGGCCACAGTGCCGATGACCCTCCCGCGGTAGTGCATCAACAACGCTCGAATTATCGTTCGCATGTGGCCACCTATTGCACGCGCACGCGGGAAGTCGCAGGCGTCATCTCGACTACCAGCACTTTTACAGCCACCACAACCACCCCGGTACACGCCTCGATGTGTTTGCGCACCGCATCCTGTACCTGAGTAGTCAATACCGGTATGTTGCTGTCCTGCGTCACCGAGAGCTCAATCGCTAGCTCCAACCCCTTGTCCGCTAAGTGCACCTTTACTTTGGCGGTATGCACGCCGCGGATGCCGATGACTGTACGCTGTGCCAAATTGCGTATGGCACCTAAGGAGATGCGGACGTCGCCTAGTTCACCGTGGTGGGTGACGGCTGCGCGCGATGGGCGCTCGCGGCGCATCCCCGACAACAGAAAGCGGACACTGAAAACAAAGAAGAACAGCGCCACTAGTATTGCCTCCCACCGGGTAAGCAATGCGCCTAGCTCGGCAGAATAGAACCCTGGGGGAAATCCAATGAAGGCCCCAAATACAAGTAAGGACAAGGCGGCGACGGCTAGGGTATAGAGCGTCAGCATGATACGGTCAAAAATAGTCATGGTAAGCCTCCCCCAACGAAATTCAACAACTCAACGCTTGTCCAATACAGCACCCGTGCTTACAAGCCCAATGTTCTGCCGCATACGCAAAGCACCGCACAACTTTAGGTTACAGCCTCAACCCTGCTCGTCGGCGCAGTCTCTTGAACAGCTACCGATTGCACATGGACGTTGACCTCTACCACCGCGAGGCCGGTCATGGTTTCGATGGCGTTGCGCACGTTTTCCTGCACGCGCAACGCAACTTCGGGTATCTTGACTCCGTAATCTAGTATTACGTATACGTCAACGGCGGCCTCTCGCTCGCCTACTGTGACTTTTACTCCTTTGGATAGGTTGCTTTTGCGCAGCATCTCGACCAAGGATACGCCGCTCATGCCCGTCACCCCGGGCACCTCACACGCAGCTAGCCCAGCGATGGTGCCCACAACATCCGGCTCGATGCGCAGCGTACCCGCGTCGCTTGAACCGTGTTGGAGAGCTTTTTCCAAACAGATCACCTCCTGCTTGTTACGGGCTTATTATATCAGAACTTAAATCCCCAAAACAGCTTATTTACGAAACCTCACGCGCACATTGCGTAAATGCAGCCCGCTGATGTTGCAGACTGTTTCCGCTATAGTTAGAGCTTCGCCCTCGGTCAAGCTTGCGGCGCGCACTACGGCAACCGCGTTCCCCTCGCCAAAGACTACGACGGCGTCGGCAAAGCCCTGCGCCATAATCAGGCGCTCAATCTGTTTTTCCTGTTCACGCCGCGTGCTCGCGTTAATAATCTCCATCTGTGCCGTAGCCCGCGCCGCGGCGTCGAGATGTGGATTGTTCATCATGTTCTTCAGAAGCTCTAGCCTTGCGCTTCTTTCCCTGTCGCGCTCCATACGATGTTCCGCAAAGTAATCGCCTTCTGTTTGGGCCGGTGTGCCACCCACCGGAATGGTTGTGTCGGGTGGTTCCAGACGGCTTACAGGCTGCGGGGGCCATAGCGTATACATGGTGAAGTATCCGACGGCACCCACAACAATTACGGTCGCTACGAACCTAACCAGCATGCCTTTATCAATGATCACGTCTATTTCCTCCTCTTTATGACCAAGTTAACTGCGTGCATTATCTCCCCGGCAGAACTGTGACGCGGTGCGGCGGGAGGGCGAGGATGGTCACGGCGGCCTCCGTCAGCATCTCCCGTACCTTTGCTGTGCTTGCGCCACTGGCGATAACCACCACGCCCTGCACCTTAGGCATCGTCTCCCGCAACTTAAGGCCGCTTTCTCGCCCACCGCCCTGCAGCAGCACCGTTTGCTGTGAAAGCGTCTCCTCTGTAGTCGTGTCGGTGCCGCGGCGAGTCTCCTCTCGGTCGGTAGCGAACTCCGCCTTTCCCCCATCCGTTAACGTCAGCATTACTGTAACCTGCCCCGCGCCGGCAATGTGTGAGAGGTGCAGAGCTAGCTGTGCTTCAAGGCTCTTCCGATACTCTAGTGCCGAGCCGAACGCCGCCTCCGTAGCCGCCGGTGTCTCGCGCGCGGCATGCACTAGCGTCGTATCGGGTTCGGGCTGCGGCGCCGCATAAAGCCGAAAAGCGAGTAGGACTAAGGCTAGGGCGAGTAGCAACTGCACTTTCTTGTTCTCCAAGAGCTTCTGTAGCGTGTTAACAACCGTGTCATTCACCTGGAATCACTCCTATCGCGCAACTTGAAATGTTACTGCGGCGGGGTTAAGACCATAGTCACGAAGTAGGGCTGTCTGCAGACGGCTCTGTAGTGCTTCAATAGACGCCGGCGAAGTGCCGTTGTCTACCGTAAGTGTTAGCCGCACAGCCACGATGCGGCCAAAGTCTGGGCTTCTTGTCTCCCGGTCGAGCGACAGCGCGACTGTGGCCGCCGTAACCGACGGTTCCGTGCGGGCCAGAGCGGCTATCCTGTCACGCAGTAGCAGCTCGTATGTCAGCCAGACGGACTGGTCCGACAGCGGCGTGAGGGACAGCTCCTCTATCCCTCCCCTAGCTCCGGCGGGGACCTCTAACGCAGATAAGTCAAAGCCGCCCGCCAGGAGCGCCGCGACCGGGCCAAGCAGCACTAGGAGAAGAACCAGACTCACGGTGTAGTCGACGTATTTTCGCATCGTACCGCTTGGCAGCGCCAAGTCGATGACGGTGGCTAGTATTATCAATATGACGATTTCCTGCGTCCATGCGCGCAAAAATGGGACGATAAGTTCCACCCCCTCAGCGAATCGCCAAGACTGCGTTGCCGGTGCCGATGACAATCGTAATAAGAATAAACAACATTATCCCTACCGTCACCAAGGCCCCTCCAACCACCACCAGGATGTCCGCCAAGCTGTCTAAAGCCTGCACCACCGGCTTGGCCCCAAGCGGCTGGATAATCGCGGCGGCCAGGCGGTAGATAAAGACAGTGACCATGACGTTAATAGCAGGCAGCGCGCAGAGAAAGAACACCCCCAGAAGCCCGGCTAAGCCGATGCCGTTTTTAAGCAACAGGGAGGCACCGGCTACGGTCTCGACGACGTCGGCAAACAAACCGCCTACCACCGGGATAAAGTTCTTGACGGCGTACTTGACGGTGCGCAAGGCGATGCCGTCCGCGACGCCGGCAGCGGTGCCTTGTACTACCGTCAGGCCGATAAACACGGCAAACGCGACCCCCATAACGGCCACCCCAAGCTGCTTGAGCAAGCTCGCGAGCTTACTGACGGGCAGTTTGTCTGAAAGAGCGTTAATAAAGGACAGTAAGCCGGAAAAGTACATGAGGGGGAGCACGGTGTTGACAACGATGGCGCTGACCGTAGTGGCCGCAGTAGCCAATAAGGGATGTAGCAGCGCTGCCGAGGCCGCCGCACCCATTGACAAGAGCAGGGTCAAGAGCACGGGCATTAAGGCATAGAGCAGGGTCAATAGAGTCTGCACGGCGTTGCTTACCGTGCGCACGGTGAGAGAAAAGCTCGTGAGCACAATGCCCATAAGCACGACAAAGCAAACCGCATAAGCCACTTGACCGACACCGCCGCCGAAGCTATCTTGCATCTTCTGCATCAGCACACAGAGCACCGCTAGCACCAAGAGACGCGTCAACAGACCTGTCTGAGCGACCACCTCGCGAAAAGCATAGCGCAGCAGGCTATTAAGCAACTCGCGCGGGTCGACCATGACACCTGCTCGGAGTCCCCCGATAAGTTGACGCAGGCCTATTTCCGGTATGTACCCTGCATACTCCGCTTGTAGTTTTGCCAGCACTTCATCGAGCGCCGCAGTATCTAGTTCACTTAGCTGCTGCTCAATAATTGCGCTTACGTCGGGAGCATTCTGCCCCGGCCTTTCGGGAGCCGCATGGGCTGTCCCCACCGCTGACAACAGGACAAACAAGACCGCCATAACAAGTATCTTCATAGGCTAGGGAATCAGGCGCAGAATCGTGTCTAGTATCACCAGGATAAGCGGGATGGAAAGGCCGAGAATTACAAGTTTGCCGGCTAGCTCCACTTTCACAGACAGGGAGCCTTCACCTGCGTCCTTGCAGATTTGGGCTCCGTACTCCGCCACATAGGCTACACCCATGACCCTAAGCAGTGTGCCCAGGTGCAGATTCCCCACGTCGGCCCGCCGCGCAATGTCTTCTACTAGCCGCACGATTTGCGCGATGTGACCAAGCAGGGCTACGACTATGCCAATACCGGTCACCAAGACTAAGATTAAGGCCAACTCACGATTAACTTGCTTTAAGACGAGCGACACTAAAACTGCGGCTAGCGCCAGCAACACGTATTGGAAGATATGCATAGCCTAGAACTGCATCAGGGTTTCTATGGCGCGAAACAAAATGATCACCTGGTAGATCAGGAAGGTCAGTACCATCACTATGCCGGTGATCATTACTAGCCCTGCCGACTCCTTTCTGTCCCAGTTATTTAGTAGATTGTAGATGATGCCTAGTGCCAACAAGAAAGCTGTCAGCTGCATAATCACTCTAAAGTTTAGCTCCAAGCCAGGCCCTCCTCATCAGATAAGGATGATTACCAGCGTAATGCCCGAAAGGACTCCAAGGTATCTCCACAGCGTAGCACTACGTCTGGCCTCTGCTTCCGCTTCGCGCTGCAGGCTCTCTAGCCTGCGCAATACCACCAGCAGGTGGCGCTCTTGGTCTTCGCGGTTACTGGTACCAAGCACTTCGCCTAGGTGTCTAAGTGCCGCCAAATCAGGCTCTAGGAGCGCCGACTGCTTAACGAGCACCGGGAGCGCGTCTTCCCATGCGCTGCGGGCTGTTTTAAGTGAAGCAATACCTTCCGCTGCGTGAACAAAGAACTCACCTAGAGGTGCGCGCATGCGGAGTGTCGCCAGTGCCGTTGCCAGCGGTGTCGCGGCGTAGACAATCTCGGTGCGCAGCACTTCTAACCCCAGGCAGAGGTCAGCTAGCTGCCGCGGCCGCTCGGTGAAGCGCTTGGCTACAGCAAACCCCGCCGCTCCTGTTACATACACGATGAGGCCAAAGGCCAGTATGTCAACGATGATGCGCATACGACCCCACGTGCTCGATTGTGCCCGGTCCTAGGCGATGACTCAGCACGATAACCTTCTCAAACATGCTTTGCCCGAGCAGGCGCGAGAGGTGCGGTCGCTCTGCCACCTCCGCGAGCGAGTTGCCGTGGGCGGTAGCGATAACACGCACACCGGCATGCAAAGCCTCCAGAATGGCGCTAACGTCTTCGGGGCGCCCGATTTCATCGGTCACCAACACCTGCGGCGAGAGAGCTCTAAGCGCCATCAGCATACCCTGCGCTTTGGGGCAGCCGTCTAGCACATCGGTGCGCGGGCCCACGTCCAGTTCGGGCCTGCCGCGGTAGCAGCCCGCAATCTCGGATCGCTCGTCGACGATGCAGACTCGCTTGCCCAACAAACTCACCTGCCTGGCAATGTCTCTGAGGAGCGTAGTCTTGCCGGCCTGCGGCGGCGACACAATCAGAGTGTGGTGCGGTGCACCCGTCGCATCTAAGACCTCCTTCATTACACCGTCGGCACAGCCCGGCACGCTGCGAGCAACCCGAAGACACAGCGCGGATATGTGCTTTAGTCCGCGCACTAGTCCTGCCCCGTCAAGCATGGCTTTGCCGGCAAACCCAACCCTGTGGCCTCCCGGGAGAGTGATAAAGCCCTGTTTCATCTCTTCCTCATATGCGTAAAGCGAGCTGCCGGAACACGCAGACACCAAATGCTCGATATCTGCCTCAGTTGCGGTTATCGGCAACATCACTTCACGCGTCGCTTCGAGCAGCTGTACGGGCTGGCCAATCCGCACCCGGAGTTCGATGCCGCGGTATGACCTAAGACTTGTACTCCAGGTAGGGGGCATTAAGCGCATCAGGCTAGTCCAGGCGCGGTTTAGGTCTTGGTCACGCTCCACTCTGCTCCTCCCCCTTTCTGCTTACATTCATATGCCAAGCTGTCGCAAACATGCCTGCTTTGAGCGGTGAGCGGTGAGCGTTGAGCGGTGAGCGGTGAGCGTTGAGCTGTGAGCGGTGAGCGTTCTAAGCAAAGAACACCCCGCGTGGGGTGTTCGAGTGTAGGGACGTGCCTTGGCACGTCCGCGGACGTGCGAAACGCACGTCCCTACGGGATTTCTGTCGCACCTGCTCCTACCAGCAAAAGGTGGTCATGTTTTGGCACCGTCTGCCGTCTTTAGAAGTACTCTACCACAACTTCTTTGCCAAGCTGGCGGAGATAGTGCGTGAGGTCTGAGATAAGCTGGCGCCGCGCGCTCACTTGAGACGAAGTGTAGTCTAGGTGAGCCGTATTAACTGCGCCGCCTACCAAAAAATAGATGTGCGTGGCCTGCGTGAGCAGCAGGTTCGCCAAGCGCGAAGCTCCATCCTTGCGCTTAAGCAGCGCGCTGTCTTCGAGGTCGTCTTGGGAAGCCGCGAAAGTACGAATGATGGTTAGAGCTGCGGATAGCGTAAGCATACCTTCGGTTACTAGGTCTATTCCCTCCATATCTGCCGTGGGAGGGATAGAGTCATCCATGGTCGTAAGTTCGGTAGCGAGTCGCGTGCCTAGTTCACGTGCCACTAACTGCGCCGTACTCCCGCCGCAGATTACTTTGCGGCCTTGCGCCGCGACAAACCGACTGACGACTTCTCTGTCCTGTGCAGGGTCTTTGGGCGGCCCTGTCAGCACGTAGACAGGTTCCGGTTCGCGCGCACGTATGCCAAGAATAGTCGTGTCGTCACCCGGCCTCCCTACATAGAGATGCTTGCAGGTGTGGTACAGCGCGCTGACAATCGCGCGCAGGCTGTTGCTTTGTTTTGCCGACTTGGCGACAAACGCCGCCACGTTTGCCCACTGCCACCCCATATTGAGGCTAGCCCCGACACCGGCATGAATTACGCCGTCTGAAATTAAGAAAATCATATCGCCGGGCGCGACACTAAAGAAGCTCTCTTTTACCCGCTTGCCGCCTATAATCCGCTCGGAGCGAGCTATTTCGCGCAATTTGTGGCCACTAAAAATGAGCGTCTCCGGGCAGTCAAACTCGGCCAGATAACACTCGCCCTGCGGCGAAAGTCGCAACACGTTTATAGTTGAGTAGGCAAGCTCCCGGCGTCGACACACAGGGAGTGTGAGGGCGATAGTGGAGATTACTTCATCGGTATCGGCGCCGTTCGCTAGCATCGACACCGCAATCTTAGCCGTCAGCGTAGATAGGATGCTAGCTTGCACCCCGCTGCCTAAGCCATCTGCCACGACCGCAATCAGCCCGTGTGGCGTGTGCACGACTTCTGCGTGGTCGCCGCATAGCTCTTCGCCCCACTTATGCAGGGAGCGGTGGTAGTACTCAAAGAAGAGGGTCACGATTTTTCACCCTGAACGACCCGCATTAGCTTTAAGAGCAGCATTTTGCTTTCCGCCGTCGTCTCACCGAGCAAGCTCGCGATGTCCTGCGCCACCCGCATCTGCTTGTTAATAACTTCCTGGGCCTTATCTACCGTCTCCTGCCGGAGTTTAGCTAGCGCTTTCCCCTGTTCCTCCATATCGGTAATGTCGGAGTAAATACCCATAACCAAATCGCCGCCCTTAACAGGGACGACAGACAACGCCGTAATCAGCGCAGGTGCAGGAGAAAGCTTGATGCCGCTCGTAGGTTCAAGCGTATCTAGTGCCCCGAGGAAATGCTCCTCCGGCAGAAACTCACCCACACGTTTGCCCTTAGCGCTGTGCGCGGGGACGCCAAACATGCGCTCAGCCGCAGCGTTCCACTCCTGCACACAGAGATTCTTGTCGACTACGACTATAGCGTTAGGCGTAGACGCCAAAATTAGGTTCGAGAGCGACTCCGCTTTAGCGCGCATAAAGGGCAGGCACATCTCTAGTTCCGCGCGACCCAACGCTACCGCGCCAGCCTTTTCGCGGCAGGTATGGTAACCGCAAGCGCCGCAGTTGTATTCAAGCGCCGGTTCTGTCTTGCCAAGCTCGCGCAAGGCCTCGAGTATGCGCTGCTCGCTCGCTTGGGCGCGTTTGCCTTCCGGCAGGTGTGCGCGCGCGACTGCCTGCGCCCCTTGCTCTGCCGCTTGCTGTAGTTCGAGCACCATGGCCCGCTTTTCCGCAAGCGACAACTCCGCGCGAAAGGCGGCTGCTCCGCCTAGGCAAGACCCGCGGCAGGCCGACATCTCGACGATTCCCTTGGGAACCACGTCGCCCCGCTCCACGCGCGCCAGATATTTCATAAGTTCGTCCATGCCGTCAAGCGCTAAGACAGGCACATCCACCTGGTTCGCTACCCCGCCGGCGAGAGGAAAGTGCATGAGCCCCTGCCCGGCAAAAGAAAGATGCGGTGCAGTGGAGACTACGGCAGGAGGGGTCAAGCGCAGAAACTCGGGAAATGTTAAAGCTACATCTACGTGCCCGGAGCGCTCCGCTTCGTACTTCTTAGCCGCGCACGGCCCGATAAACACTACTCGACAGCCGTAGGTTTGCTTTAGCCAAGCGGCGTGCGTCACCATAGGCGAGGATACACCAGCGAGATAGCGCGTCAGTTTCGGAAAGAACCTCTGCGTCAGCTTAACGGCGGCGGGACAGGCTGTTGAGAGCGCCCAGCCGTCGCGCCGCGCTAAGTCAGCGTAAGCCTGCGACACGGACGCCGCTCCCCAGCTAGTTAGACTTACACCGGCAAAGCCTAGAGTCGTTAACATCTCAGACCACTGCGGCAAGCTGTAGGGCCCCAGTGCTGCGGACGGCGCAAGGCTCACCCAAACAGGAGTAGCCCCACGCAGCAAATTATGAACCATGTGCTCGTCCCGCCGTATCTCGCGTGCCTTCTGCGGGCAGACCGCTAGGCACGCTCCGCAGGCCAGACAGTCTTCCTCGAGGATTGCTGCCTGCCCTTGCTTAATAGATGTCGCTTTAACTTCGCATGCCCGAATGCATGCGTAGCAGTTCTTACAGAGCCCTTGTCTGACGCGGATGGCTCGCATCTAGGTTCACCTCTCCCAGCACATATGCGCGAAAGATGTCCTCTACATTTTCCTCGGTGACGCGCGGGACAGGCTGCCCATTTACCGAGACAGCCACGCCTTCCAGGCAACGATTCAAGCAGAAGGCACCCTGTAATTCTATTTTACCGCGCAGCCCGTGCCGCAGTATAGCCCCCTCGAGCGCTTCGGCCACCTTGTGCGCGCCGCGCAGATAACACGAGCTGCCTACGCACACAGTGATAATTACCACCCTGCACCTCCTCTGCTAAAAAGGCTGGCTTAAGCCAGCCCTTTCTTATTGCTGTTTTTCTGTTCTATACTTACGCAAGATGTCAGGCACGCGTTCGACACTCATGATGTTGCCATACACGTCCTCACCGACGGTTAATACCGGCGCCAAACCGCATGCTCCGATGCAGCGCGAAGCTTCTAAGGTAAAGAGGCCATCCGCAGTCGTCTGCCCAACCTTGACGCCAAGCTCTTTTTCAAACGCCGCCAAGAGGTCGCCCGCCCCGCGCACATAACACGCCGTACCCATGCAGACAGCTATGCGGTGCTTGCCGCGCGGCGTGAGCGAGAAGTACGAGTAGAACGTAGTCACGCCATAGACGTCGGCTAGTGGTATGTCTAAAGCTTTGGCTACGTAACGCTGCACTTCTTCAGGCAGATAGCCAAAAATGAGCTGGGCTTTGTGCAGAATCATAATCAGTGCGCCCTCAAGCGCCTTGTGCTTGGCGATTACGTCGTCAAGCTGGTCGAACTTTGCGTCTCTCTCTAAAGTGCCGGGGCAACCGACACACTTGTGTTCTGCCATCTCTGACACCCCCATTAGTAGCGCGGGCGCGCGTGATAGTGAGTATGGAGCAGTGCGTGCGCTTTTTCGCCGTTCGGGTCGCCGATAAAGGTGCGGTAAAGCTCCTTAATCGCCGGGTTCTCGTGCGACTTGCGCACGCGCTTTAAGTGGTCTTGCCTGTAGAGCGCCGCGGCGCGCTTGTGCTTAATCTCGGGGTCGCGGCTAAAGGGTTGTCCGCCGCCGCCGATACAGCCGCTCGGACAGCCCATAATCTCGATAAAGTGGTACTCGGCCTCGCCGCGCTTAACTTTCTTCAGGAGTTTCTCTGCCTGTCCCAGGGAATTGACGATGGCTACCTTCAGCGTCAGGCCGTTAAGCGGTATGGCTGCTTCCCTTACGCCGGCAAAACCGCGCACACTGTGAAACTCGATATCCTCTAGTTCTTTACCCGTCTTAAGCTCGGTGACGGAGCGCAGCACGGCTTCCGTAACGCCGCCTGTCACGCCAAAGATGGTGCCTGCGCCCGAAGACATACCGAGCGGCAGGTCAAACTCGCCATCCGGTAGATTGGCGAAGTCAATGCCCGCTTCCTTAAGCATGGCCGCGAGTTCACGGGTCGTGAGCACGGCGTCAACGTCCTGCAGGCCGTCGCGACCCATTTCCGGGCGGCTGGCCTCAAACTTCTTGGCGGTGCAGGGCATTATGGCGACATGAAAGATTTTCTCGGGCGAAACGCCTATCTTTTCGGCGTAATACGTCTTAACAAGCGCGCCAAGCATTTGCTGCGGCGATTTGCAGGTGGACAGGTGCTCGAGCATGTCGGGACAGAAGTGCTCGGCGTACTTGACCCAGCCGGGGCTGCAGGAGGTGATTAGAGGGAGGTGCTTGTTTTCGTTTAGCCGATGCAGCAGCTCGTGTCCTTCTTCTACTATGGTGAGGTCTGCGCCAAACTGCGTGTCAAATACCTGGCTGAAGCCTAGCTTGCGCAGAGCCGTAACGAGCTTTTCTGTAACGAGGGCACCGGGGCGCATGCCAAACTCCTCGCCAAGCGCCGCGCGCACCGCCGGGGCAACTTGGACGACTGTGTGTATGGCCGGGTTGTTTAGAGCTCGCCAAGTTTGCTCAGTGGCGTCGGCCTCTTTAAGCGCTGCGACCGGACAGACTTTAATGCACTGGCCGCAGGCCACACAGGGCCCCTCTGCCAAGCCGTGACCAAACGGAGTAGTAACTACAGCCTTAGAGCCGCGTCCGGCGAGACCGATGGCCGAGACCTTCTGCACTTGCTCGCAGATGCGAATGCAGCGGCCGCAGAGAATGCACTTATTGGGGTCGCGCACTACTGCCACACTGCTTAAGTCTTGCTCCGCGCCGCGACTTTCCTGCTTGAAGCGGATTTTGCGTACGCCAAGCTGGTGCGACACTTCCTGCAGCTCGCATGTCCCGTGACGGGGACACACCAGGCAGTCTTGCGGATGGTTCGCCAGCAGCAGTTCGACTATAGACTTACGTGTCTTACGCACTACTTCGGAGTTAGTGCGCACCCGCATGCCGCTCGTCGCGGGGTAGACACAGGAAGCCGCTAGGCTCTTCATTCCCTCGATTTCGACTACGCACAGCCTGCACGAGCCCTCAAGGCGCAGCTCGGGGTGAAAACATAGGGTGGGTACGTGCACGCCTGCCTTGCGCGCGGCATCTAGCACGGTAGAGCCGGGATCCACTTCCACAGGTGCGCCGTCAATCGTTAACTTTATGCGTTCCATGGTCTCTCTCCTCTCCTCTGCTAGCGCACAATGGCCTTAAACGGACACTTGGGGATACAGGCGCCGCACTTGATGCACTTTGCCGTATCAATGGTATGCACTGTCTTAACTGCGCCGGCGATGGCGTCGACCGGGCACACCTTCTTGCAAAGCGTACAGCCCTTGCACTTCTCGGGGATGATGCTAAAGGTCAATAGCTCTTGGCAAACGCCTGCCGGACACTTCTTGGCGTGAATGTGGGCGTTAAACTCGTCCCGGAAGAAGCGCAGGGAGGCAAGCACGGGGTTCGGGGCAGTTTGCCCGAGACCGCAGAGCGATGCGCCTTTAATAGTCGTCGCGAGCTCTTCGAGCAAATCGATGTCAGCCGGAGTGCCATGGCCTTTGGTGATGTCCTCGAGCACCTCTAGCATGCGCTTGGTGCCTTCGCGACACGGCACGCACTTGCCGCAGGACTCGTCTTGCGTAAACTCAAGAAAGAAGCGCGCCACGTCGACCATGCAAGTATTCTCGTCCATCACGATTAGACCGCCGGAGCCCATCATGGAACCTACCGCGGTGAGTGAATCGTAGTCAACCGGCGTGTCAAGCAGCGAGGCAGGTAGACACCCGCCGGACGGGCCCCCGGTTTGACAAGCTTTAAAAGCGCGGTTATCAGGAATACCACCGCCGATATCGTAGACAATCTCACGCAGTGTGGTGCCCATCGGCACTTCCACCAGACCTGTATTGTTGATGTTGCCGGCTAAGGCAAAGACCTTGGTGCCTTTGGAGTTCTCGGTGCCCATGGAGGCAAACCAATCCGCGCCGCGCAGAATTATCTGCGGGATGTTGGCAAACGTCTCTACGTTGTTTATGAGGGTTGGCTTATCCCACAAGCCTTTGATGGCTGGGTAGGGTGGACGGGGCTTGGGCATGCCGCGCTTGCCTTCGATAGAGGCTAAGAGCGCGGTCTCCTCGCCGCACACAAACGCGCCTGCGCCGAGGCGAATGGAAATATCAAAGCAGAAGGAAGAGCCAAAGATGCCTTGCCCTAAGATGCCTAGCTTGCGGGCTTGCTCGATAGCTATGCTTAAGCGATTGACGGCAATCGGGTACTCGGCGCGCACGTAGACATAGCCTTGGCGGGCGCCTATGGCGTACCCGGCTATAGCCATCGCTTCAATGATAGAGTGCGGGTCGCCTTCGAGAATCGAGCGATCCATAAACGCGCCGGGGTCGCCCTCGTCAGCGTTACAGACCACATATTTGACCGTTCCCGGTGCCTTAGCCGCAAACTCCCACTTTGTACCTGTAGAGAAGCCGCCGCCGCCCCGTCCCCTAAGACCGGAGGCCTTGACGGTGTGAATGACTTCGGCCGGGGTCATGGAGGAGACTACCTTCGCCAAAGCCTGATACCCGTCGACACCGATGTATTCCTCGATGTTCTCGGCGTCGATGGCGCCGCAATTGGCCAAGGCCACGCGGTATTGTTTCTTGTAGAAGCCGATGTCCGTAAAAAAGGCCGTAGGTTTAGGGTTTTGCACATCGCGATACAGCAGGCGCTCCACGAGGCGGCCCTTTAGCAGGTGCTCGTGCACCAACTCGGCCGCATCCTCGGGTTTAACATAGCAGTAGAATGACCCCTCGGGATATACCATTACGATCGGGCCGATTTTGCAGAAACCAAAACAGCCGGTCTGTACTACTTTAACTTCCTTAGCGAGCCCTTGTTTCTCTATCTCCGCTAACATCGCCTGCTCGACAGCCTTACACCCCGAAGACGTACAGCCCGTGCCGGCACAGATAAGCACATGCGAACGAATGTATTGCATATATATCCTCCTTAAGGGTCGGTCTAGTTGGCGTTTACAGCTCTATTCGCCGTGAAGCGGCGAATTAAGGTGCGGAGTTCCGCAGGCGTGCAGCGCTTGTAGAGCACTTCACTGCCGTTTGTGGCGACGATGACGGCGGGTTGCTCGTTGGCCTCGACGTCGAGCTCACGCTGGCTTACCTGAACATTCGCGGTGCCGTGGGCGGCAATTTCTTCTAATGCTGCGGCCATTAGCTGCCGCGAGCCGGCCGCAATTGCCGTCGTACCGGACGAGATGATTACCCGCACCTCGTTGTCGTCCTTGCGCACACTGAGGTGTTGCCTCACTCTTGCGCGGATTTCGTTGAGTTCTGTAATTGTTAACACAGCGTCTCCCCCTAAAAACGAAAAATTCAAACTTTGTGAAAAAAAGCGCGTGGCTTGTGAAAAAAATAATGAGGTCAATATGATGATAACATGTGCTAAGAGTGGAGTCAATCGGATGGGGCAATCATGAATCAGGAATCGCGAATCATGAGCTTGGGGAGGGGGATTAGGCGTTAGGCTTTAGGCTTGAGGCGTTAGGCTTGAGGCGTTAGAAGAGCCGTGAGCGGGGCGCGACACGGCTCTACTGGGCACTGGGCACTGACCACTGAGCACTCGAATGCAGGCACTGGGCACTCGCATGCAGCCCCCCGTTCGTCCGGTGTGAAGCAAAAAGCTCCGTCCCTTTTGCTTCAACGTTTGCTTTCCTTCAGGTAGTACGACAGCGCGAGGAGGCCGACGATAAGGTTTTCGTAGCGAACTTCTACGTGTTCGGGTACGGATAGGCGCACGGGGGCGAAGTTCCAGATGGCGCGCACGCCTGCCTGTACCAAGATGTCGGTGACGCGTTGCGCTGCGTGTGCAGGCACCGCCAACACGGCGAGGTCAATGCCGGTGTGCTTTACGACGTCTGACATGCGGTCAACCGGCAGTATCCGTTGTCCGGCTACGGTAAGACCTACTTTGCTAGGGTCGGCATCGAACATCACGGCAATGTTAAACCCGTGCTCGCGAAAACCTTCGTAGTTCGCCAGCGCCTGCCCTAAGTGCCCGAGCCCAACCAGCGCGACGCGTTGCGGCTGATCGGCCCCCAAAATGGCGGTAACCTGCCGCGCTAGGGAGTCGACATCGTACCCGATACCGCGGCGGCCGAACTCACCAAAAAAGGCGAGGTCTTTGCGAATTTGTACCGAGGTAATGGCAAGCAGCCTGCCAAGGTCTTCCGACGACACGACGTCCACGCCGGTGCTCTTAAGTCTAGCCAGGCACCGCAAATACAGCGGTAGCCTCTCAATTGTGGGGCGAGGAATGTTTCCGGCCATAGCCCTCCTCCTCTTCGTATACTCCTATTCGTCGTACGCGCCCTGCGGCTTACCCACAGAAGCTACCGACGCTTTTCCCTGAACGGCTCCTATGCTTTCCTCGAGCAGAGCCCCGAGGTTAAGGCTCCCGACTTCGCCGAGTTTAAACAGGGCCGCCTCGGCCACTGCCTGCAGATAGTTGTTAAAGACCGTCGCACCACAGAACTTCTTGTCGCCCGCGCGAATTCCGTCAATGTGTGCAAGGCCGTACTCAGCCATGGCCAGCGCACCCGCGACAAGAAAGTGCGTATTGACATTGTTCTTGCCGACAAGCCCGCGCGCCACTTTTGCGGCACCGGTGCCGCCGTGCTGGGCAAAGGGAATATAGCGTCCGAGCTCTCTAAACAGAGCTGTCTGCACGACCTCGAGGCGGTGTACATCGGGCTCGTGTTTTTGGCCCTTTTTGGCGGCGTGCTCCATGCCAATGGGATAGGCGATGGCGTCGGCTCCCGTGTAGCGCACAAAGGACACGACTTGCGCCGCGAACCTGTCTAGCTCTGCTCCCGTCAGACGACGGTACTCAAGCGCCTGTCCGCCGGTACCGGTGGCGCCAAACTCAGCCTCGATGATAATTTCGTGGTTGCCGAGGCTATGGCGCACCGCATCTGTAATGTCACGCGTAACCACAAAGTCTAGCACGGGCGGCAGCATTTCCGTATCAATCATGCCCCAGGCGGGACGCACGCGCTCCACTACGCGCAGAAAATCGCGCCTAAACGTTATGTATTCTTTGCCGGTGAGGTAAAGAGCGTAGAGCCTTAGGGTGGCTTCATCGAGCATCGCTTCTTCACCGAAAGTCGACTGCATGTAGGAGACGGCATGGCGCACTCGCGCCTCGGCTAGGGCAAGGCTTAGACTGTCGGCTGCCTGAGCGTCCTGCAGCTTAGCCGGGGCATAGACGGGCACCTTAAAATGGTCAAGCGAAACGGCGACGAAGCGTGCGCCGTACTCGGCCGCGAAACGCGCTATTTGCCCGGCGGCAAGCTCTGCGCCACGCACGACGTTAGTGTCGGGTGAATAGTGCTTTACACCGGCGAGTGTCGGTATTTTGCCGGGGTCGCCGGAGCCCGCCTCAGCGGCGTTATGGCTGAGCTGCACGATAACAGGCGAACCCTTTCCCGCTGCCGCGGCCATGGCAAACGCCCGCATCTCAAGTTCAAACGGAAAGTTGGCGTTCGCGGCGAGGAGCGTTACGCGCTCTGCTTCAGGTTTTAGCTGACCATTCGCCGTAAACGGTGATGCCAACGCGAAAACTTGCCTAAGCTCGGCTCCGGTTAAAAGCATATCGTTGCCCTCCTTCGTATTGCCTTAGACCCTGTCGAGGTACTCGCGCGTGCGGGTGTCAATGCGGAGCTTGTCCCCTTCGTTAATAAAGAATGGCACGTTAATAATAAGGCCCGTTTCCATGGTAGCGGGTTTGGAGCCGCCCGTGGCGGTATCGCCGCGAAACCCGGGCGCGGTTTCTTTTACCACGAGCTCAACATAATACGGTAGCTCTATGCCGATGACGCGGTTGTTGTACATCATCATGGTGACGCTTTCGTTTTCTTTGAGGAACTTAATGTCGTCGCCTAGGACATCGTGGTTAATGTTGACCTGTTCAAAGGAGCTCTCGTCCATAAACGTGTAGAAATCGCCGGTGTCGTAGAGGTACTGCATTTGGCAGCGCTCCACGTGCGCGCGGTTTACCTTCTCGCCCGCGCGGAAAGTCGTTTCCTGTACTGCGCCCGTCTCTACGTTCTTGAGCTTAGCGCGCACAAAAGCCGCGCCTTTGCCGGGTTTGACGTGCTGAAAATCGACTACTTGATAGACGGCGCCGTCAAGTTCAATGGTTAGTCCTGTGCGAAAGTCGTTAGTTGAAATCATGGGAGGCCTCCTTGGTACAAGATTCAAGAAGCAAGAAGCAAGAAAATAGAGACAAGAAAAGTGGAGCGGTGAGCAGGGGCAATCATGAATCAGAAATCGTGAATCGTGAACTAGGCTTGGGCTTGAAGGGCACTCAGCTCTCAGCTCTCGGTAGGAAGGGTGGAAAGGTGAAAGGTGGACAGGTCAAAGGGGAACGGGTGCCACTGCGACACGGCTCTACTGAGCACTGAGCACTAGGCACTAGGCACGCTTACAGCACCACTAGCTCTTTGCTAAAGCTATAGAAGTTCTCGCAGCCGCTAGGCGTCACGACGACCATGTCCTCGATGCGCACTCCACCCCAGTCGGGTATGTAGATGCCGGGTTCGATGGTAATAACCATATTGGGCTGCAAAGCATCCTCGCCTTTAGTGCCGGCGGAGGGGCCCTCGTGCACGGCACGGCCTATACCGTGGCCTAGGCCGTGGCCGAAGCGCTCGCCGTAGCCGGCCTCGGAGATAATGTCGCGCGCGACTTTGTCTACATCTTTGCCCAAAACGCCGGGACGAACGGCTGCCAGTGCGGCGAGCTGCGCCTTTAGCACGGTGTTGTAGAGCTCAAGCTGTTTGGCACTTGGCTGGCCAAGTACGAAGGTGCGCGTCATATCGCTGCAGTATCCATTGTATACAGCCCCAAAGTCCAGAGTCAAGAAATCGCCCGCTTCAATAAGGCGGCTGCTTGCACGGCCATGCGGCAAGCTCGAACGCGGGCCGGAAGCCGCGATAAAGTCAAACGAAGCGCGGTCGGCTCCTAGCCTGCGCATAGCTATTTCTAGTTCCAGTGCAATATAGGCTTCGGATACACCGACCTTGATTTTAGGCAGAGTCTGTCGCAGCGCTTCCTCGGCTATGGCCGCAGCTTGCCGCATGGCAGACAACTCGGCCGCGTCCTTGACCATACGCAGCTTTTCGACTAGCCCGGTCTGCGGCACAAGCTCCGCCTGTAGCTTCTCCTTTAGCGCCTGATAGATGCTAAAGGTAATATAGTCGCTCTCAAAGCCTACCCTTTGCAGCTTGTGCTCCGCGAGTAACTGCTGCAGAAAATCGTAGAGCGAGGCCTGATAGTCCTGCACCGTAAATTCCGGGGCCTCTACAGCCGCCTGTTCCACATAGCGAAAATCTGTAAGGAGCCAGGCCGCATCCCGGCTGACGAGCGCATAGCCATTAGAACCGGTAAAGCCGGTGAGATATGCCCTGTTCTCAGGCTTGACGATAAGACAGGCGTCAAGCCCCTCGGGCAGGCCCGCGCGCAGGCGGTTTAGTCTACTTTCCATTAGTTATCTACACCCCTTTGAGTAAGATTCTAATACCCCTAGGATTTCCTGTGCTACATCCGCCAAGAGCTTGCCGTCCGTATCGACTGTGAAGTCGGCGTAACGCTCATAGAGCGGACGGCGCACGTGCAATAGCTCCACCAAGCGCGCATGGGGGTCTGCCGCGTTCTCAAGTAGCGGTCGCTTGATGCGGCTGCGCTTAAGGCGGGCGAGTAGCTCCGGCACGGAGGCCTGCAAATAGATGACAGCTCGCGCCTTGTGTTTAAGCGCCTCCATACCGCGCTCGGATAACACAGCCCCGCCGCCTAGCGACAACACCAGCGGCTTCCCTGCCTGGGCCAAGCGTAGCAGCGCTTCCTCCTCCACTTGGCGGAAGTAAGGCTCGCCATGGATAGCAAAAATCTCGGCCACAGACAGCCCGGTGCGGCGCTCTATTTCTCGGTCGAGGTCGATGGTCAAGAGGTTGAGCGAGCGGGCGATGACCCTACCTACGCTGCTCTTGCCGCTCCCCATCATGCCGATTAGCACAATCATGGTTGTCACGTCCCTACAAGTTGGTTAGGGCGGTGTAGTCGAGATGCGGATGCGGCCGGTAATGCTTAAGATAAGGTACATACTGCGCCCATTAGACGCCTGAATCCAAATAGTAGAGTTCGGTGTCGGATTGCCGAAAGCGATAGGCTCGCCTAAGTAGTTAAAGGCAAAGTTCTCGTCGGCAGTAACAAATGTAATCCTTGCCGGCAATACGCGACGGTACTCTCTCATCTCCTGCGAGAGCTCGTTAAACACCCTCACTTGATGCGGGTGTCCGGAGAGCCTAAGAAAATCCATGCGCGTATTAGCGCCTCGCATAATGGCAAGCTGGCGCACGTGGTGTGCATCCGATGCTAACTGCCGCACCGTCGACTGCAGTTCTGCGTTAATTAACGCATCGCTGACTCTCGGCACCGCCAGCAGAGCCAGAACCCCCATAATGCCGACTACAGCCAGGAGTTCTATTATGGTGAAGCCGCTTCCTCTGCTCCGCACTTCGCACCTCACTACTGCCGACGCGCCGCAAAAGGCGAGCGTCCGGGGAACCCGCCCACCTTGGGCTCACCGATAACCGCGCCGCTAAACAAGCGAACCTGTAGCGTCCCTTGCAGAGACTGTCCCGTGCCGGTAAACTGCAGTGCCTCCAGCACTAAGGCTTCGTCCTGCTCCTCCAGCAGCATGAGAAAACGATAGAGGTCATGGTAGGTGCCGGCAACCTGCATGTTCGTAACAGCGCCCACGTCTTCCACCGCAATGCTCGTGCTTTCAAGGTTAACGACAGTCGCGGCGGCTGCGTTTTCGAGCATAGTCAAGAATTCGGGTAGGGGAATGCCGAGCTCACGCTCTTCGGTCACCGTGCGAATTTGCGCACGTAGATTTTCAATCCTCGCCGCAAGTTCCGACTCTTTGTCTTCCCAAGGCTCCAGCCTGTCGAGCGTGCCTGTCAGCGTCTCTAGCTGGTGACGCAAAGCAGCCTGCTCGGAGAGCAGGGGCTGCCACAAGTACAAGTAAATCAATGCCCCAGTTAACACGACCAACAGGAACCCTAGCAGTATGCCCTCACGCCGGTTAAGCTTCATTGTTCCCCCGCCCTAATCTCTACCGTAAGCTCGAAGCGGTGCCCCAGATCATCTGCCTGCAATACGCTAAGCACCGGTTCCGCGAACAAATCTGAGCCGGCTAAGACTCGCAGAAACTCTGCCGCCAAAGCGTAAGACGGCGTTACGCCACTCAGCCGCATACCCGTTTCGTCGATACTTAAGTCGGTGACAAAGACGCGATCAGGTAGAAGCCGCGCCAGCTCGTCCAGGAAAGGTACCAGCTTGACATTTTCGGGGACAGCTTCGCCGCGCACACGCCGCAGTTCTTGCTCCAAGCGCGCATACTCCAAGAGCAGGGGCTCAAGCGTCCCTAATGCATCTGACCGCGCTTTCAGGCCGGCGACCTCATTCCGGAGGCTCTGCACGTTTTGCAGCAGGCGATAGCTATAGGCAGTAACAGGTGCCGCCACACACAACACGCATACCACCGCAATGAGAATAGCACGGTAGGGAAACGGTTGCCTCTGCCGTGCGAGCGGCAGCAGGTTGATTTTCACGGCACAACCTCCCCTAGCGCTAGGCCAATCGCGACACACAGGGAAGCCCCGTACCAGTCGAGGTCTTCCGCCGAGACGCCGTGAGCCATACGCGTAAGTGGATTAGTGATGTTCACGCGAAAGTCCTTCTGGTCACTGCGCACCGCATGGCGGATACTTTCCTCAAGTTGGGCCGTGAAGAAGGGGAGCAAACTATTGCCCCCGGCCACCTGCACTGTGTCAATGGTTACGCCTTTATTTTCTGTGAGATAGAAGTTAACCGTAGTGTTTATTTCCCCAAACAGACGGTCGCGCACGGGGGCCAGCAGCGCAAAATGTGGTCTGTCGGGCGTAAGCCCATGCTCAATCTTTTCCTTCTCGGCCTGCTCGAAGTCTAACTGGTGCTCCAGCATAATGGCGCGCGTCAGCTGGTTACCGCCTATGGCAATCACGCGCGCCGTCTGCAGCACACCTTCACGAAACACACTTAGATTAGTGGTGCCCGCGCCAAAATCTAGGACGACGTGCGTGCCGCGCTTAACATTAGACTGCGTCGCTAGGAGGGCGGAGCGAAACATGGCCAAAGGCTCAATGTCGACGCGGATAATCTCAAATCCCGCGTTAGCCATAAAATCTACGAAGTTAATGATGGGCTCGCGCTGCATGGCGACTAAGATTACGGTATTAGGTTCGCCCGCGCGAGCTGGCATGACGGCAAAATCCGTCAGAGTATCCTCGCGGTTTAGCTGTAGCACTTGCTCGATTTGCCAGTCAATCGCCGCCCGCAGCTCTTGCTTGGGCATCGGGGGCAGAGTGAGCTTCCTTAGCATCAAATTCTGTCCCGTGAGCGTAGTCGCGGCGCGGCGTGTCGTGAAGCCGCCGCGACTTACGGCCTCGGAAATGGCGGCGCTTAAGGCTCCGGCGTCCCTAATTAAACCATTTTCTACGCTGCCCCGCGGCGTTGGCACCACCGCGTAGCGTAAGACGCGCGGCGGTTGACCCGGCACGACCTCAACCATCTTAATCTGCGAGTTTCCGACATCAATGCCTAGCACCGGTCGCGCAAACAGACCGCGCTGCGGCGGTTTCTTAGGAGTAAGTGCGGGAGATGACGGCACGGGTTCCGGTCGAGTGCGCGCAACTGCAGTAGGTGCGGGTTCTTGTGACGCAACACTCGCTCTAGGTACCGAGCGTGTCCTGACGCGACGCCAGTACCGCACACCTAGGGTCAGTGAGGCGATAAGTGCCAGGGGTGCAAATACCCATAACCAGGCGACAGAAACGTTTTGCGCGACAGAGACGTCTAAGCGGTGCGCATAGTTGTTCCACATCTCGGTTAGCCATAGCGCGCTCGCGTGCCAAAGCCTCTCTAGCTCTGTGCCCGCGTAGACTACGGCGGCGACGAGAGCGAGGGTCACAATTCCCGCCACTCCCCATGCCTTACGGCTGCGCCTGACGCGAGCGGCCCGGTTGCGTTCACTCCGCGTGATAACTTTAGCTAGCTCTTGGTTTTCTTGTGTCACCGGGTGCAAGCGCACAGGCCCCCTCTCTCTATCTCTATCTACATGCTCTATCTACATGCCTGTTGATATTATCTGCTGCCCCAAGTGTGAAAGCTATAAGTCGACCACAGCCCAAGCGCAGGCGTAAAACTCTCTATACCGCCGGCTGCGCGGTTGACTTTCCCCTCTTCGCCGACAAACAAGCGGTCAGCAATCAAGACGCCTTCTACTAGAGCTCCCTCTCCTATATCGACTCGCGCGTGCGGCGCGTAGAGCACACCGACGAGTCTTGCGTCCTCACTGACACGCACCTCGGTCGCCCCGGTAATAAGATGCCCATCTAATCTCGCACCTTCCGCCAGTGTTACCGGTGCGTTGTTGGTCACCAGTATCCCCGTCAGCGAAGAGTCCTCACCTAGCGTTAACCGTGTCGTGCCGTGATAGTACACAATCATGCGCTCGATATGGCCGTTGATACGGGCTTCTTCACCGATGATCATTCTCTGCCTGATATGCAACAAAACACGCCCTGTACCGTCACCGGTACGGTTTATCTGCGCGTCCTCGTGCAGGGTAAGGTTTTCGATACTCAATACCACGTCGCGGGCATCCGGTACGTTAATTATCAACACGCCGTCCTCCTGCACCGTCACGTCGGTATAACTGCTATTGACCGACAGGCTTGCCGACCTTCCTTCGCGCACTGTCACCGCTCCCCGTGACGTAAGGCCGCTGGGGAAAACAAACGTAGGCGGTCGAAACGACGCCAAGGGCGGGCCAATAATGGCCTTCCCATCTATAATCCTAGCATCCTCCCCCCATACAAACGAACCGGCAGAAATATCCCCGCGGATTTCAGCTTCTTCACCGAGATTTACTTCGCCAACGACTTGGTGCCTAGCAAGCACATTTTCAACGTCCACGTCGGTTGTTTCATCGGCTTGGATGGATAGCGTGCGACGCGCAAGTTGCTGCCTCCCCTGGACTACCAGTTCTATGCGCGAGGCGGTTAGACGCCGCACCACAACCTCAATTTCGCCAATGTCTGCCAGCACCTGCGTGCCCACCGGCGTGCCGAAAGCAGCGCTGCGATACAGTATATGCGTCTGCTCTATGCCAATCGATGGTAGCACAATGCTGCCGTTCCCAAGGCCATGACGCGCCCAGTTCAACCCCGCCTCGGCAATATAAAAGGCCTGCGTCCCCTGCGTGTGGTGCATGGCAGAACGGTACTCCGCGGTTGTAGCCGTCGCAAAAGTAGCGCCGACAATCATGAGAATGGCGACCGTCAAAGTGACGAATACGAGTATGCTACCGCGCTGCGAATGCATGGGGGGCCTCCTTTCGCGAGATGGTGGGGGCGGGGGGTGGGAGGCTGCTAGCTCCTGGCTCCTAGCTCCTGGCAGAGGGGAACAGTGGACGCACTTCGCACTTTGCACTTCGCACTTAGTGGAGGGGGACGATAGCTCAGCTCCACCGCACTTCTAACGCCTAGAGCCTAACGCCTAAAGCCTTCAAGCTCAGCGCTCATAGCTGATAGCTGCTCGCTGATTGCTGACAGCTGACAGCCCTCAGTTCCTGAGCACCGCCCGCGTCGTAAACGTAAACGGCAGACCCGTGCCGGGGCGAGCGCCGGAGACGGAGCTTACTGTAGTAACGGTGATAGTTACGGCGCGGCCTCCGTCCGTAAGCATAAACTGCAAGCTCTGCACGTAAGACGCCATAGGTTGGTCGTTGAGTCGAATATCGTTCCCGGACAAGCGATAGGTCAGCGTGCGCCAACCGGGGGGAAGAAGCGTTCTGTCCCACACCTGAAAAGTTATCTGACGTCCGGCGTCGGCGACCACAACATGATCGGGCCGAGCCTCTCTCAAGCGCGTGGCGATTTGCTCGACGGCAAAACGCACATCGGCAATTACTAAGCCCGCGGCCTGTCCGGCGCTGTAGGTGTGCATCCCTTGGGCAAAGAGCGAGGCCACAATTACAGCCACAAGCCCCATCGTGCCGACCGCCACTAACATCTCAATTAAGGTCAAGCCTGCTTCAGCGCGGCGCAACTAGGCTCACCACCCTCAGCGTTCTCGCTATCGCTCCCTGTTGCCAAAACACTGTAATCACTACTTCGGTTAGTCCCGTTCCCGGGTGCGTGCGCACGGCGCGCTCAAACGAAAAGGTACCGTCAATGGCAGTGCGGCCAAGCGGCACGCGTCCTGCGGCATCGGCCAAAACAAAGTCGTCCATCAGCCGTTGCGCGTGAAAGGCCGCCGTCACCTGTGCCCTGCCAGCGTGCACCGAGCGCAGGCTCTGCGTAAAGATGCCCATAAGCGGCAATACGAGTATACCAAGCATCGCCACGGATACCAGCACTTCCACCAGCGTAAAACCATTCCTGCGGCGCAAGCGCGTGCATGCCGACATGGTAAGGCTCCTTTCTACAAGAGGCAAGATATGAGAAGCAAGAGGCAAGATATGAGAAGCAAGAGGCAAGAGTGGCGCGCGTGCCTAGTGCCCAGTGCCTAGTGCTTAGTGGAGCGGTGTCGCGATGGTGCCCGGTTTCCCTTTGACCTTTCCACCTTTCACCTGTCCACCCCTCTTCGCTCACCGCTCAAAGCTCACAGCTCACTAGCGGCACCCACAAGCGACAAGCGACAAGGGACAAGCGACCCTCACTACAACCCTATCACTTGAGTATACCACAAAATAATGGCAGGGCCACACAACATTGTGAAAAAGGCACCTAAAGCAAGAAAGGGGCCGAAAGGGAGCATATCCTTTCTGCCCTTTAATTTCAATATCATAAGCAAAATCCCTGCTGTCGCTCCGACAACAAATGACAGAAGAAGCGTAAGCATGACAGGTGCCGGGCCAAGGTACAACCCGAGCAACGCAGTCAGCTTAACATCGCCAAAGCCCATGCCGCCGCGCGCCAACAAGTAAATCACCAACATCACGGCGAAGCCGAGGGCAAGCCCAAGCAATGCGCGCGGGGGGTCAATAAACGGGAGGAATGCGCGTAAGCCAACCCACGCACCCCCACCGACAAGCAGCAGCTTATCTGGTATATAGTAGTGGTCGTAGTCAATAAAGGTGATGGCAATCAAGAGCGCCGCCAACACCACATAAGGCCAGCGCAGGATATTGCCCGTATTGTACCAGACCAGACTTAAACTAACCATGCTTAGTGCCTCGATAGCTGCGTAGCGGAGCGGAATCCTAGCCCTGCAGTAGCGGCAACGCGCTCTAAGCATCAGATACGAAAGTATGGGCACTAAATCGACCCAATTCAGCATATGCCCGCAGTTTGGGCACTGCGAGCGCGGCGTAACCACGCTTTGGCCGCGCGGCAAGCGGTAGATAACCACATTAAGAAACGACCCTACTGCGGCAAACACAAAAGGCACAAACTCAACTCCCGCCCTGGCAATGCGTTTTCACGCTATCGTCAATCTTCGACACCGCTTGACAAGGTTCCTGCATTTCCTCCTAACCAAGAATCGACCCAAAACAAAGACCTGCGTAAGACGCACGGCATCCCCGCAGGCAGGTGGCTCCATAATAAAGAAAGCCCTGCCCCATGGCAGGGTCGGGGTCTTCGTAGCAGTTAAGGATGCCACACGACTGCATCACCGGCGGCGTTCACAATTATGACCACACCAGCAGCGTTAATGCCCCAACGGTGAGTAGTGAGTGTATCTCCTGTCAACGGGCCCGTCCCATCAGGATCACCCATACTTGCAACGTTCACGGGAGGCAACACACCCCCTTGTAGATAATTGGCTAAATCTGGGCCGACCAATGGCACTACAGTGGCTCCCGTTGGCAGAGCCCGCCCTGTTACCGGCCAATTACCGTTGTCAATGTTGTACCGCTCGACAGCCGACTGCAGAATCGTCCGGTTGGCGATA
>JAGXRZ010000009.1 GCA_018335585.1 Selenomonadales bacterium | reverse complement strand
CCTAACAGCGCACCCGTCCTTGATGGACGGCTCCGAAGATACATCTCAAACAGTCCACAAACCGTCTACTAAAGCCATTTGAACCAGCGAAAGACCGCTACCAACCCAACACTCATTAGTAAGCAAAGACCTACCAACACCCAGAAGCCATTGGTGGCATCTGCGAACGGCAGTCCCAGAAGATTGGCGCCAAACAGGCCAGTGACAAAGTTCAAGGGCAAGAAGATTGTGGATACCACGGCAAAAACATAAGAGCTTTGATTCAGCTGTCGCTCCTGAATGCGGTTTGCCTGGTCACTGAGGATATCGATACGGTCACGCAAATTCTCCAGCGTTTCGAGCAACCGCAACAGCTGGTTCAGGTGCTCCTCCAGTCGGCCTCGGTGATTTATATTCAGCGGCGGGACGACGAGAGTTGTCAACGTTTGAAGAACGGCTCGCTGGGGGCCAAGATGACGAAGAAAGCCAGAGATCGCGGTCTGGGTATTGGCCATGCTCGGGCATGCCGCTTCCGTCTGGTGCTGAACCAGAAGGCCGCCGATCAGATCCACCCCATCCTCCAGCATCTCGACCTGCTCGGAAACTTCCGCGAGGTGCTCTTCGATGAGATCGCAAAGGAAGTCACCTGGCGTTGCAGGGCCGCGCCCCTGAGAGATGTCTTCTGCAAGTTCGAGGATGGGATCCACATCCTCCTCGCGGGTCGTGATAACCCGACGCTCATCAATCCAGATTCGCATGGACACCATGTCCTCTGGATGCCCCACTCCATCAGCTCTCAGATGCATCGCTTTGAGCAGAACCATCACACCCTGCCCGTGGACGCGCAACCGCGACCGGGTATCTTCAGAGACCATCGCTGCGGCGATCAGCTTGTCCAGGCCGGTCGCGCTCGAGAGAAAACCTTCCGTCTCGCGGTGGTGGATGCACATGTGCAACCACGACGCACCGCCGGTCATCTGGAGAAGATGGAGGAACCCAGGCGTACGCTCTGCTTCGATCATGGCTCTCAGCCCACGGTGGATTCAACGTCAAGGTTAACGGTATCTCCAACCCGTAGCACGCCACCTACGACGATCCGTGCCGTGGCGCCCCCGTGACCACGCAGCGCGGCGTAACCGCCTTCACCGAGCTCGTCCTCCATGCGTGAACAAGGAGGACATGGCCCCGTGATTTCAATGCGGACCGAACCGCCAATTCGCCAGACAAAGCGCTCTTCCCGGAAAGGTGAATGCATCGCGGCGATGTTGATCCCCGAGATCACGAGGTTGCGCCGCAAACGCTCCGGGGCAATTGGGGCTTGCCCCGTCCAGACCCCCGAGCAAGCTGAGGTGCTCAGCCTGGATCAGACTCAGCTCGCGATGGCGTTGCGCATCCGACTGACGAAGCCGCAGGGAGCGGTGATCGCCAATCAGCCCGAGACCCGGTTCGGCCCTGGCCTCCTGCACGGACACAGCGTCCTTGAGGCGATCCGGGCGCAGAACGATGGCACCAAGTCGACCTGTGCCATGAAAGCGCCGGACCAAGTCGCGCAGCGTGCCGCCCATCGTTCAGACTCGAATGAGGTGCATCACAAGACTTCCTCTATGTGCAGTTCGCGTTGCCGGAAGCTGACAACATCACCGGCTCGGGCATCTGCGATCGCTGCGTAGATGGGCGCCTGGGTGGAAATTCCCATGTAGGTGTTGCCGTCGCACTGGAAGGCATCGCTAGCAACCGCAATCACGAACCAACGCCCGTCGATGCGAACCACGGCGCCTGTCTCCACCGAATCCCGGGGACCGAAATCGATCTGACGTAAGACTTCCAGGGCCTCCTGATGATCGTGAATGGGGCATTCGAACGCCTGCGCCAGAGCGGCATTGTTGACGGCCCGCGACGCCGCATCGCTTTCACTGGGTTCATCTCCGCGGCCCGCCGCACCGACCAGGTATTGCGCATAGGTCTGTTCAGCAAACCGCAGGCGCCCTTCGGCAAGGTCCAGCATGGTCTGGCGCAGATGGGTCTTGTTGCTCATTAGGACTCCTTTTTCAGGTCGACGTTTGTTGCGTTGGGGTGAACGGTAGCCGGTGCCAGACGGTGATGGCGTACCAGCCTCGGGGGTCGGTCAGGGTGCAGGTGTTGTCAAACCCGCTTCGGCGTGCGAGGTGTTCGATTGAAGCCAGGGAGTATTTCTGGGATTGCTCTGTATAGATGGTCTCCCCGGCATGGAATACAAACCCTCGGTCAAGGGTTCTGCTGTGGACCACCTGGTCAACTTGGCTCACCAGAAAGCTTCTGGCCACGTGTTCCAGCGGACAGTAGCTGGCGTAGTGCCGAAATTTCGTCAGATCGAAGTCCATGCCCAACTCGCGATTCAACCGCGTCAGCAGATTCAAATTGAACGCAGCGGTCACGCCCTGTGAATCGTCGTATGCTGCGCGCAACATGGCCGGGTCCTTGACCAGATCCAGACCAAGCAGCACAAGGTCACCCGGGCGCAAATGCGAATGCACCCGCTGCAGCAGCTTGACGGCACCGTGTTCGTCGAGGTTGCCCAGATTGCTGCCCAGCAACATTGCAACCTGGCGTCGCCCTTCGGCAATCTGAGGCCAATGCTCGAAATAGTCTCCCAGCACCGGTTCGATGGCCATGCGGGGGAGGTACGTGTCAAAGCGGCGGCTCAGATCCGCTAGGGCGTGTGCGGACACATCCATAGGCCTGTAGATGCAATCCACTTCACGTTGCGCCAGTGCCTGGCACAGCGACAGCGTTTTGGCCCCGTCGCCGCTGCCCAGTTCAATCAGATCGATCGGGCTGCACCGAGGATCTATCCACCGGGAAAGCTCATCCGCGCGTGAGCGCAGCAGCTCGTGCTCAAGGCGTGTGAGGTAGTACTCGGGCAGCGCCATGATCTGCTGAAACAGGCGCGAGCCCTCATCGTCGTAGAACCAAGCGGATGAGAGCGCCTTCTGTGGTCGCGTCAACCCTTGCAGAACATGCTCCGTCAGTCTGTCCCGATCAGTCATGCGGACTCCCGCGAGCGAACAGGACGGATGCCCGTGAACTGCCAACGCAACGGAGCGTGAAAGAAGTTCCGGTATGTCAAACGGGCGTGGCCCGGCGATGTGGCCCAGGACGCTCCGCGCAAGACCTGCTGGTTCACCATGAACTTCCCGTTGTATTCGCCCACTGCGCCCTCGCTGCGGGCAAAACCGGGATAGGGCTGATAGGCACTGCGCGTCCATTCCCATCGACGCCCCCAGTCGAACCGGCTTGCCGCTGCTTCCCACTCGAACTCGGTGGGCAATCGCCACCCCGCCCAATCGCAGAAAGCGTGTGCCTCGTAGTAACTGACATGCGTGACTGGTGCCTGACTGGTCAGCGGCATCACCCCCTGGAGCGTGTAATGACCCCATCCGTCAGGCTGGTTAGGGTCGGGCTGCCAGTACATCGGCGCACGGAATTTAAGCGTTTGCACCCAGTCCCAGCCTTCCGCATGCCAGAGCGAATGGCGCTGATATCCTCCGTCGCGCATGAACTGAAGGTATTCATCATTGGTGACTAGCGCCACACGGATGTCTACTCCTTGAATGAGCGCCAAATGCGATGGCGACTCGTTGTCGAAGGCGAACCCTGGCCCCTGGTGGCCCATGCGAATCGTCTGCCCTTCGACGCTAAGCCAATCGTCCAGTGGTGGGCAGGTTCCATCATGTTCGGCCGTCACATCTTGGGGACCGATGCCCAGAGGGTCATACGCCGGATGCAATGGGTTGTGGCCCAGGATGTACTTGATGTCTGTGATCAGCAACTCCTGATGCTGTTGTTCATGCTGCATGCCCAGCTCTACCAAGGCCGCGACCGCGGGCTCCAGTGGTTCCTTCAGCATACGGCGCATGGACTCGTCCACATGCGCGCGATACGCCATCACCTCAGCCACCGTCGGGCGACTCAAGCTCCCTCGCTGCGGGCGTGCCAGGTGAGCGCCCTCCGATTCGTAGTAGCTGTTGAACAGGTAGCCATACAGAGGATGGAACAGTCGATAGTCCGGCTGTTGTTTCGCGAGGACAAAAGTCTCGAAGAACCACGTGGTGTGGGCCAAGTGCCACTTCGGCGGACTGACGTCGGAAACCGGTTGGGGAACATGGTCCTCGGCACTCAGAGGGGCACACAGACGTTCGCTGCGCGAACGGACAGAGACGTATCGGGTTAGGCGGATGTCTTCAGGTGTCACGGCAGATGAGAAAAAAGAGAGTCAACTTCCGAAGCGCTCGGTGCGGATGGAGACCTCGGGCACATTTAGCCCGGTGACCATATGAACGATGGACTCGACAAAGTCATTACGCCCGCAGATGAAAACCTGCGCAGATTCGGTCGCCACATCACCCAATTGCTGCAATGCCCAAGCAACATCGGCTCCATCAATGCGGCCAACGTGGTCCTGTGCGCGCGGGGCACAGGTATCCCGCGAGAGCGCCAGTCGGCTGCGAAACCGCGGCGTAAACGCTTCCCATCGCTGCAGGGTGGGCCAGAGCAACACTTCGTCAAGATGGCGTGCGGCAACCAACAGCGTTGTATGCGCTTGGCTGTATGCACCCACGCGTTGCGCTGCCATGGACAAAAGGGGAACGACGCCAGATCCTCCCCCAATCAGCAAGGCTGGTCGTGTGTTCGACTCGTCAAGCACAAAATGACCTCCAACCGGTCCGAGGACTTCAATCGTTTCGCCGTGCTGGGCCTTGTCGTGAAACCAGGTGGATACTTCGCCATCGTCCAAACGCTCAATGCCAAGCTCATAGAGCCCGGTACGTTGAGGAGGTGAGAGGAGTGAATAGCTCCGTTGTGCCTGATAGCCGTCTTCCGCTGTCAGTCGGACATCCAAATGCTGGCCCGGCCTCGGGCGAACCCATCTGTCAGGACGCAGCACCACCCGCATGACGCGTGGAGTCAGTGCCTGCAACGCATCGATGCGTGCGGTCTGCCAGCTCAGCCGGTGTTGACCAACAGCCTCATCCATAGCGCTCTTCCTTGAAAGGGTCGCCTCGCATGTGATAGCCCCGCAGTTCCCAGAACCCGGCCTCGTCGCGCTCGTTGAACTGCAGCGCATTGACCCACTTGGCCGACTTCCAGAAGTAGAGATGCGGCACCAACAGGCGTGCCGGTCCCCCGTGCTCGGGCGCGAGCGGTCGGTCGTCGTAGTGCGTTGCGATCATTGCGCGCCCTTGTGTCAGATCGGCCAACGGCACGTTGGTGGAGTAGCCGTCCTGAGAATGCGCCAACACCCAAGGCGTGGGCGCTTCCAGTCCGGCCGCCTGCAACAAGGTGTCCAACGTCACACCGCGCCAGCGGGTGTCGAATTTCGACCAGGTGGTAACGCAATGGATATCGACCACCTGCTCGGTCTGGGGCAGGGCCTGGAATTCGCTCCAGGTCCAAACGCGAACCGGCCGCACACCGACCTTCAAGGTCAAGCGCCAATCGCCAAGCGCCAAGGCTTTTGGGGTGGGGCCCGCAGTCAGCACGGGAAAACCTTCCGTCAGGGACTGTCCTGGCGGAAGTCGACCGCCGTGGTTGTGGACATCGCGATTGCGGCCGCTGAATGAGCGGTTGATGGGCATGGTGTGGGTCCTCCGGCTCACCCAGAACTTGCGGTCAAGGGCTTGCGTCGATCAATGATGGTGGGCAGGAACTCGGTGACCGTCGGGTGAACGGGCAATGCATCCCGGACCAACTTCCAGGTGCCGCCACTGGCCATCACCAGACCGATCGCCTGAATGATCTCGTCCGACTGGATCCCGAGCATGGTCGCTCCGAGGAAATGACCACTGTCCTCATCGATGAGGAGCTTGATCTTGCCCACGGTTTCGCCTTCTTCCTTCGCGCGACTGACGTCCTTCATGGCGTGAACCGCCTGGGAAATGCGTCGCCCTTCGGTCACGAGTTTTCGCGCGTCGGCCTCATAAAGACCGACGTGGGCCAGCGGAGGATCGGTAAACATGGCATAAATGCCGACGCGCGCGGCGGCGCTGCGTTGCCCTCCGGCCAGGTTCTCCGCCACGATGTCCTGATCGTGGTAGCTGGTGTGGGTAAAGGCCCCGCGCTGATTGATGTCACCCAGCGCCCAGATGCCGGGAACCGCGGTTTCGAGCCGGTCGTTGGTGACCAGGTAGCCTCGCGCACTGACCTCCAGGCCCACCGTTTCCAGGCCCAGACAGTCGGTGTTCGGTATTCGCCCGGTGGCCACCAGCAGGTGGCTGCCATCCACGCTGCGGCCACCAGCCAACTGCACCCGCACGCCAGCGTCGTTGTCCGCCTTGCCGACCCGCTCAATGCGCACGCCGGTGTTCACTTCGATGCCTTCCGCTGTCAGCATTCCGGTCACAGCGGCTGCAATGTCCTCGTCCTCGCGGGCCGTGAGGCGGGGCCCTGTTTCCAGAATGGCAACCTCACTTCCCAGCCGCCGAAAGATCTGAGCCATCTCCAGGCTGATGTATCCACCGCCGATGATCACCAGCCTGGACGGTAATTCACGCAGCGCCAACAGCCGTTCGTTGTCCAGGAACGGCAGCTCGTCCAGCCCAGGCACCGGCGGAACAAAGGGACGTGTGCCGGTGTTCAGCACCACCTTGGGCGCCACCAGCTGATGCTCGCCGGCCAGCACCACGAACTGTTCGCCTTCACGGCCCGCCAGGCGACCGCGCGCCTTGATGATGGTGAGTCCTTCCAACTGGCCCAGCCAGGCCTGCAGGCCAGAGCGAGCCTCCTCCACCCGGCGTTGCATGCGCTCCATCGCTGCCCTGAAGTTGACCTGGACCGACCCGGTTTGCACACCGAATTCGCTGGCCCGGCGCGCCATGTGAGCCACACGAGCCGACTTGCGTAGGGTCTTGGTTGGGGTGCAGCCCCGATTGACACAGGTACCACCCAGGTCACGCTCCTCGATGAGCGCCACCTTCATACCCCGGGCAACGAGTGTCGCGCCCAGAAAGGGACCGGCCTGACCGGCTCCGATCACGATCGCGTCGAACCTCTGTTCCCCGCTCATGGCCGCACCTCGACACCGCGCCAGAACGCCACCCTGCCGGTCACCGCCTCCGCACCAGCCTTGGGCGACGGGTAGTACCACGCCGCGTCAGCGTTCACGTCTTCGCCGACCACGACGTCGTAGTAGCTGGCCCGCCCCTTCCATGGACAGGTGGTGTGCGTATCGCTTGGTTTGAAATGTTCCGGGCGCAACGCGTCGTGTGGGAAATAGGCGTTGCCTTCAACTTCCACGATGTCATCGCTCTCAGCGATGGTGGTGCCTTTCCAGATGGCTCTCATGCTCCGTCTCCTTCGTTTGTGTGTGGTTGGGATCAGTCCCGAATCAGTGTGGTGGTGATCACCGGATGGTTCTCCAGCGTTCGATGCACGGGGCAACGATCGGCGATGCGCAACAGGTCCTGTCGCTGGCTTTCACTCAACGGTCCGCTCAGCAGGAGCTGCCGCGTGACGTGGTCAACCTGTCCCGAGCGATCCCCGCACTCCTGGCAATCGGTCGCGTGCGCGCGCTCATGACGCAACCTGACCTGGACATCCTTGAGCGCATAGCCTTTTCGCTTGGCGTACTGGCGCAATGTCATGGACGTGCAGGCGCCCAGCGACATCAGCAGAAGTTCATAAGGATCGGGCCCGCGTTCGCCACCACCCACTTCCTTGGGCTCATCGGCGTCGAGGTGGTGCGGACCTGCTCGCATCGATCGCCAGAAGGCGTGATCGTGCTCCCCCACCCACACCTCGCCCGCACGAAGGTCCGACGGCGCATCGTTTCGCTCGGCTCGCATCGGCAGAAACCGCGAGGCCCAGGCGCCAATCAGGTCAGCCGCATACTGCGCATCGGCCGGGCGCGTGAGCAGATGGTCCGCATCGTCCAGGCTGATGAAACTCTTAGGATGTCTGGCCGCCTTGAACAGGTCCTGTGCCTCGCCGATGTCCACCACCGCGTCACTTGGCGCGTGCATAACCAGCAAGGCCGCGCGAAGCCCCTTGACCGGGTTCTCGTGGGCTTGGGCCTGGAGCTCTTCAATGAAGGCCGGCGCGATCCTGAACGCCCGGCCGCCCAGGTCGACCTGGATCTGCCCATCCTCTTCGGACTTGGTCGGACCGAAGTGACGAAGCACATGGTCGGCCGTCGCGGGTGCGCCCAGCGTGCAAACCGCCCGTATGCCGTCGAGGCGGGCAGCCGCCGCGATGGCCGCCGTCCCCCCCAGGCTGTGTCCGACCAACAGTGCAGGCATGCCGATCGTGCTCTGCATCCAGTGCACCGCCGCCACAATGTCCGCCACGCTGGACGAAAAGCCACCGCGCCCGAAGTCGCCTTCGCTCTCGCCCAGACCGGTGAAATCAAAGCGCAGCGTGGCGATGCCCTGCTGAGCCAGCGCCCGGCTGATGCGGGTCGCGGCGAGAGAGTTCTTTCCGCAGGTAAAGCAGTGGGCAAACACCGCCAGGGCTTGTAACGGTGCATGGTCCGGGCGTTCCAAGACACCCACCAGCAGACCCTGGCTGCTGCCAGCGAAGCCTACCTTTTCGCTGCTCATGCTTTCTCCAGTGCCAGGGCGTTGATGCAGTAGCGCAGACCGCTGGGCTTGGGTCCGTCGGGAAACACGTGACCCAGGTGGGCGTCGCAGACGTTGCACGTCGTCTCCACCCGCACCATGCCGTGGCTGTTGTCTCCGTGATAGCCCACCAGACCCGGGGCAATGGCCTGCGTGAAGCTGGGCCAGCCGCTGCGGCTGTCATATTTGGTCGACGCATCGAATAGTTCAGTGCCGCAGCACACGCACCGGTAGATCCCGGGCGAAAACAGCGTACACATCGAGGAGCTGTGCGCCCGTTCGGTGCCCTTGAGCCGCGTGATTCGGAACTGCTCGGGCGTCAGCTGTTGGGCCCACTCGGCTTCGCTGCGCTCAACTCGGCGCGGTGGCGTCGGGTTGCCCGTTTCCACCAGTTGAATCACTCCTTTCCAAGTCAACATGTCGGGCCCAGGCTCCGGTGCCGCCGGTTCGTTTTCCAGCCGCTTGAGAAAGGTGACGAGCTTGTCGGCGTCGATTCGGAAATGGTTGTAGACCACTCTGCCATCGGGATCGATCAGGATGAACCAGGGTGTGCCGCCGTTGCGGTAGCGGCGCATCAGCTCCGAACCCGCGCCGTCCTGTTCGTCACCGGCGTCGTGCCCGAAGGGAATGCCCAGCGCGTAGCGGGAGTGATTGGCCAGCATGCGCTCCCAGGTGTTCGAACCGAAGTCCTCGAACACGGTCTGGACTGCGGCGAACCCGACGAAGTCGCTCCCCCGAAACGCGTCGACCACCCGGGCAAGCGCCGGAAAGCCGGTCGCATGGCACCCCGGGCAGGCGTCCTGAAAACAGAAGATGAGCTTGAACCGGCCGGGCATGCGGTCCAGGTCGAAGTGTTCCAGCGCCTGGCCCGACGCGTCCACCCACCGGGTCACACCCAGGGGAGCGGCCGCTTCGCCAAGGACACCGGGTTCCTGTTTCGTTGTGGTCATGCGAAGTCTCCTTTCAGAAATCGTTGGGTACCCCAATCAGGTGCCGCAGAAGGTGCGGTGGGCTGCGGCCACTTCGGGCGAGGCCGGCAGCGTGAATGGCCGCGCGGACTCCACCGTCTCGTACGGCCGCCCCAGCACCGCCAGCAGGCGCTCGAACGGACCGAGGTCGGCCTCGTCCACGGCACTCGACAGCGCCGCCTCCACCTGGTGATTGCGCGGGATCACGAAGGGATTGACCGACCACGCCGTTGCGGCGCAGTCCTGCAAGGTCCTTCCCTCCCGGGCCATGCGCTGGCGCCAGCGCGCCAGCCAGTCCGAGAGCGCCGGGCGCTCCCGTCCGAACAGGTCGTGCAGTGCGGCATCCGGCCCCGTGATGGCGTCGGACAGGAGGCGGAACGCCAGCGTGAAGTCCACCTTTTCCCGCTGCAGCAGCTGCAGGAAGTCGTCCGCCAGGGCGCGGTCGTCCGGCTCTTCAGCGGCCAAGCCCAGCTTGGCGCGCAGCTGCCCGGTCCAATGCCGGTCAAAGCGCACGGCAAACCCGGCCACCACCTGTTCCACCCGTTCCACGACGTCGATATCGCGGGCGTCCAGAACCGGCAGCAACGCTTCGGCCAGACGGGCCAGGTTCCATTGCGCCATGGCCGGCTGCTGGCCGTAGGCATATCGCCCCTGACGGTCGATCGAGCTGAACACCGTGGCCGGATCGAAACCCTCCATGAACGCACACGGACCATAGTCGATGGTCTCGCCCGAAATGCTCATGTTGTCGGTGTTCATCACCCCGTGGATGAAGCCCACGCCCATCCAGCGTGCAATCAGCTGCGCCTGCCGCTCACAGACGGCCTCCAGCATCGGAATGGGCTTGTCGGAAAGCTTGGCGAGGGCGGGGTCATGCCGCGCCACGGCATAGTCGAGCAGCCGCCGAAGCATCACCTCCTCCTCCCGCGCCGCGAAGAACTCAAAAGTGCCCACCCGCAAGTGGCTGGCCGCCACGCGCACCAAGATCGCCCCGGGGGGCGAGCCCTCGCGGTTCACCCGCTCACCGGTCCGGATCACCGCCAGCGCACGCGTCGTGGGAATGCCCAACGCGTGCATGGCCTCGCCCATGAGGTACTCGCGCAGCGCCGGGCCCAGTGCCGCCTTGCCATCGCCACGGCGCGAAAACGGCGTACGGCCCGACCCCTTGAGGGCCAGGTCCCGACGCTGTCCTGCCGTGTCGATGAGTTCCCCGAGCAGCAAGGCGCGGCCATCCCCCAAGTGTGGCGAGAACTGGCCGAACTGGTGTCCCGCGTAGGCCTGCGCCAGCGGCGCCGCCTCAGCCGGCATTTCCACGCCGGACAGCCACGCCAGACCGGTCGCAGACTTCAGCGTCGCCGGCTCCAGCCCCAGCTCCAGCGCCAGGGCGTCGTTGAACTGCACCCAGGCCGGGGCCGGGGACGGCTCGGGCTTCCAAGGCACATAGAACCCCTGCATGTCCCGGAAGAAGCTGTTGTCAAACGGCAGCCGAAACGCCGGGCCCGTCCCCGGCGTCTTCGGCTCCGACACGGCCTTTGGTGTGGACGCACGCATGACTTCAGGCCGCCTTGAGACCATCGTTCGAAGCGCCGAACGCCCCGATCAGCTGCCGCTCGTCGAGCTCGAAGTCGCTGTAGAGCACCTCGTCCAGCGGATCGATCACCAAAAACCACGGCGTGCCGCGCGTCCCGTAGTCCGCCATGAGCGACGACGCGCGTCCGATCGCAGGGTCGTGTCCGAACGGAATGTTCAAGCCGTAGCGCAACTGCGTCTCGCGCAGGCGCTCGAAGGTGTTGGACTCGGCGCCCTCGAACACGGTCTGCACCGCGGCAAACGCGAAGCCGCGATCGCCCAACGCCTTGATCAGCTTCTGCAGGGTCGGAAAGCCATGGCTGTGGCAGCCCGGACACCAGTGCTGGAAGCAGAAGATCACTTTGAACCCGTCGCCCAGATCGGACAGCTTCAGCGGTGCCATGCTGCGCCCTTCGCCGTCGATCCACCACGGCACCCGCAGCTCGGGCGCCTGTTGAATGCACCGGGATTGCATCACCATCTCCTCAGGAAAAAAACAGACACACCGGGTCGGCCCGCCCACTGGCGCGCCGACCCCCACCGTTCTTGAGCGTTGGCCGTCAGCCGATCTCGCGTCGCGGCAGCTTCCAGCCCGCACGGGGGTAGTGGCAGGTGTAGCCGTTGGGGTGCTTGACCAGGTAGTCCTGATGCTCGGGCTCGGCCTCCCAGAACGGCCCCGCGGGCGCGAGCTCGGTGACCACCTTGCCCGGCCACAAACCCGAGGCATTCACATCGGCAATGGTCTGCTGCGCCGTGGCCAGCTGCTCGTCCGAGGTGTAGAAAATGGCCGACCGGTAGGAACTGCCGCGGTCATTGCCCTGGCGCCCCGGGGTGCTCGGATCGTGGATCTGGAAGAAGAACTCCAGCAGGTCGCGAAAGCTCGTCTGCGTGGGGTCGAACTCCACCTCCAACGCCTCGGCGTGGGTGCCGTGGTTGCGGTAGGTGGCGTTGGGCACATCGCCGCCGCTGTAGCCCACACGGGTGCGCAACACGCCAGGCAGCTTGCGCACCAGGTCCTGCATGCCCCAGAAACAACCGCCGGCCAGGACTGCTTTTTCGCTCGGGTTCATCGTGATCTCCTTCAAAGTTCTGCCTCAAGGCATTGAACCTGAAGTCGGGTCCGTTCGGCACAGCACAACGGCATTCGGCGTCCGCATCACGCCACCGATCGTCCAGAACCAGGGCGCGATGGACCTACGGCTGACTCAGATGCTCCATCTGCCAAGCGCTGGGCGATTGCCCCGAGGCCCGTTGAAACGCTCGCGCGAATGCGGTGGCATTACCGTAGCCCACCTGAGAGGCCACCGCCTTCACTGCCTGCCCTTGCGCGAGTAGGTTGCGGGCAACCGCCATGCGCCAGTGGGTCAAGTAGGTCAACGGCGGTATGCCCACCACCTGGACAAAGCGCAGGGCAAAGGCAGACCGGGACAGGTGCGCCAGCTCCGCCATGCTGTCAAGCGTCCAGTCGTGCTCTGGCGATTCGTGCAGCATGGACAGCACCACACCCAGACGGCTGTCGACCATGGCCTCCAGCACACCGCCGGACAGCAGTTGCCGATCAATCAGGTGACGCACAAGCACCACGAAGGTGTATTGCAGCAGGCGGTCGATCGCTGCCCGATAACCAAAAGCACGTGCCTCGGCCTCCTCGAACAGCAGCTCTACCGGTCGCTGCAGCGATGACGTGGCGGTCAAGTCAATCACCGTGACGTCCGGCAAGATCATGTCCAGCGGCGGCGCCAATTCACTGAGGGTGGCGCACATCAGGTCCACCCCCTGCGGCCCTGAGCCCTGAACCCAGTGCTCCAACGCGCGGGGAAGCAACAGCACGCTGGGCGCCCGCACGTTCAGCGGCGCAAAGCCCTTGCGCGTCAGTTGCAGCTCGCCGCGACTCAGCAGGTGCATCGTCCCCTGCTTGAGGCCGTCAGCCTCGGATCCCTGCGTCAGGGTACAGAGATTTCCCGAGAAAAACATGCGCGCCGTGGGGGTGAACCGTAACAGCTGGTTCAGCAGAGAGGCGTTCGGCAAGGGAGTGCTTTGGTTCAAGCGCGTGACACCTGTTGTGGGTTAGACCTTGATTATCTTGGAGCTTCCGCCTCTCCTTAGAATGACTGCATGCCCCCCCCGTCCCTTTCGTCCAGCATCTCTCGACACCACCAAGCTCCCGCAGAAATTGAGGGCCAGGCGCTCAGGACGTCAAACTTCCTGCGCCAGGTCATTGAAAAAGACCTCGCCACCGGCACCTACGCCCAGCGCCAATGGGGCGGCGGCCCGGGTGATGCCGCCTTCCACGACGCCGGCCAGCCCGACCCGGCCAAGATCCGCACCCGCTTCCCGCCCGAACCCAACGGCTACCTGCACGTGGGCCACGCCAAGAGCATCTGCCTGAACTTCGGCCTGGCGCGCGACTACGGCGGCGTCTGCCACATGCGCTTTGACGACACCAACCCCGAGAAGGAAGAAAAGGAGTACGTGGACTCCATCCTCGACGCGGTGCAGTGGCTGGGTTTCAACTGGGAATCCAACTTCAACGGCAAGCAGGAAAGCCACCTGTACTACGCGTCGAACTACTTCGACTTCATGTACCGCGCGGCCGAATACCTTATCACCGCCGGCCACGCCTATGTGGACGAGCAGACAGCCGAAGACATGCGCATCAACCGCGGCGACTTCGGCAAGCCCGGCGTGGACAGCCCCTTCCGCAGCCGCAGCCCGGAAGAGAACCTGGCCCGCTTCCGCGAGATGCGCGACGGCAAACTGGCCGACGGCGCCGCCGTGCTGCGCGCCAAGATCGACATGGCCTCGCCCAACATCAACCTGCGCGACCCGGCCATCTACCGCATCCGCCGCGCCACGCACCACAACACGGGCGACGCCTGGTGCATCTACCCCATGTACACCTTCGCGCACCCCATCGAGGACGCGCTGGAGCAGATCACCCACAGCATCGCCACGCTGGAATTTGAAGACCAGCGCCCGTTCTACGACTGGTTGCTGGAGCGTTTGTGCGAAGGCGGCCTGCTCAAGGCCCCACCGCCGCGGCAGTACGAATTTGCGCGCCTGAACCTGACCTACGTGATCACCAGCAAGCGCAAGCTGGCGCAGCTGGTGAACGAGAAGAAAGTCAGCGGCTGGGACGACCCGCGCATGCCCACCATCGTCGGCCTGCGCCGCCGCGGCTACACGCCCGAGGCCATCCAGCTGTTTGCCGAACGCATCGGCGTGACCAAGAGCGACTCCTGGATCGACTACAGCACGCTCGACGGCTGCCTGCGCGAAGACCTGGAAAACAAGGCCCACCGCGGCATGGCCGTGCTTGACCCCGTCAAGCTGGTGCTCACCAACTGGGCCGAAGTGTTCGGCTCTGACGGCTACACCGAAGACTGCACCCAGCCCGCCCTGCCCCACAGCACCATTGCCGAAGGCCAGACGCCGCCGCCTGACCGCGTCTTCAAGATCGGCAAGGACGTGTGGATCGAACGCGAAGACTTTGAAGAAGTGCCGCCCAAGGGCTACAAGCGCCTGTTCCCAGGCAACGTGGTGCGCCTCAAAGGCGGCTACGTCATCGAATGCACGGGTTGCGCCAAAGACGCCGAAGGCAAAGTGACCGAAGTGCACGCCAAGGTCATCCCCGGCACCAAGAGCGGCACCCCCGGCGCCGACAGCGTCAAGGCCAAAGCCGCCATCACCTGGGTGGGCAACGCCGACGGGGTGAGCGCCGAAGTGCGCCTGTACGACCGCCTGTTCACCGACCCGCAACCCGACGCGGGCGGCAAGAACTTCCTGGACGCGCTGAACCCCGACAGCCTGAAGGTGGTGACGGCGGTTGTGGAGCCTTCACTGGCTGCAGCGAAGCCAGACCAGAAATTCCAGTTTGAGCGCCACGGCTACTTCGTGGCCGACCGTGCGGACCACGGGGTGGGCGGGAAAGTGGTGTTCAACCGGGTGACGGGGTTGAAGGATCGTTGGAATTGATCGCTATTCCCACTCTGTGCTTGCTTAATGCCTCGTACAAATCGTCTTTGTTGAAGACATCGCCTTGCACCACTTCACTCTCAGAATCTGGGGGTAGCTATCTACTCCGTTTTGGCGAGTAGGTGAACAGATCCGGAACAACGCGCGGTTGACACGGCCACATAGGAGTTGCGGAGCGTTTGCCCGGTAAACCTGTCTTGAATCGTCCCGAGGAGATTCGAACGCGCTGCCTAAAGCAACCACGCAAGCAACGTGAGCCGTTTTTCGACACCGACGAATCTGTGCATGCGCTGGTTATGGTCGAAAAGTGAGGCGCTCTACCAAATCGCAAAAACGGCAGGAAGTACATGGGTGTGTGGCATACCTCCCCCGACAACAGGGCGCACGCTTTACGACAAGTTGATGCGGTGTCTGGGCGAGATTGCCCATACGCACGATACCGACTGAAGTACCCGCCACCAACTTCGGCGACTAGGATGGCCATAATGAGCCAAATCCAACGGGGTCTACGGTTCCAGCAATTGCACACTGCCGAGGCCATCTTTCTGATGCCCAACGCTTGGGACGTTGGTAGTGCGCTGATGCTCGCGTCCTGCGGCTTTCCCGCTATCGCCACTACGAGTGCAGGCGTGGCTTTCTCGCTGGGATTCCCTGATCAAGAAGCTGCTGTGAGCAGGGAGACCATGCTGGATCGCGTGGGGTCCATTGCTGCGGCAAGTCCACTTCCTGTCTCCGCCGATCTCCAGTCGGGCTACGGTGCGAGCCCTGAAGAGGTTGGAGAAACCATCGCGGCTGCGATTCGTGCTGGTGTGGTGGGCGCGAACATCGAGGACTACAGCGGCAATCCTGCGCAAGCCCTGTTCGACAGAGAGCACGCTGTCGCGCGCGTTCGGGCAGCAAGACGCGCCGCGGACGCGTCGGGAGTTCCTTTTGTTCTGACGGCCCGATCCGATGTCTACCTGACTGGTGCGAGCAATGTTTTTGCAGAGGCCGTCGAGCGATGCAATGCGTACCGAGAGGCGGGTGCGGATTGCCTCTTTGTGCCGGGGGCTTCCGACCCCAAGACCATCGAAGCGCTCGTCCGGGAGATCAATGCCCCCCTCACCGTGGTCATGGGCCTGACAGGTTCACCTCTCACCGTGCCCCAACTCGGATCTTTGGGGTCTCCTCGTTTTCAGTGCAATAAGTGACGGTACGCAAAGCTAGCACTGGCGCGGGGGTGGTCTGGGTAGACCGTTGATTTCATTGACTTTCCTGTTCGCTTTGTAAACGGGTATGGTGGCCTCCCACTTTTGAGGTTCACGATGCAGGGTTGGCACACAACGTTTTTGGGGATGCGTGGGCTCCCCCGCGATATCAGCGACTTCGAGATGAAGGCATTTTTCACCTTCGATGGTGCCGAGCGCGACGCAATCAATGCACGCCGAGGTGATTCCCACAAGCTTGGTCTGGCGCTCCATATTGGTTTCCTGCGCATGAGTGGGCGTTTGCTCGGTGCCTTTCGGGTAATTCCAGTAGCCTTGTGGCGCCACCTTGGCAACGAGCTTGGCATTGCAGCACCAGAAGTCG
>JAGXRZ010000008.1 GCA_018335585.1 Selenomonadales bacterium | reverse complement strand
CGCAAGGGATGGCTATTTGCGAATACGCCTCATGGTGCGAAGGCCAGCGCCACGATTTATAGCATCGTCGAAACGGCCAAGGAAAATGGCTTAAACCCCTTCACCTACCTGATCTACTTGTTCGAACAGATGCCTAATATGGATGTCAAAGATCGAGATGCCTTAGACAAACTGCTTCCATGGTCCAACAGCTTGCCGGCCAGGTGCCGGATCAGGAAAATAAGTGACGAAATGCCCGCCTCCTAAAAAGGCGGGTTATTTTACGCCCACAGACCTGACTCCGCCATTACATTAGGTGGGGAAAGTTTGACGCTCACCATCTTGTGCGCTTCATCGCAGACAATCAGGTCCCAGTATGTTACGCGCAGTTTTCCCAGGTTATCCTCGTTGCGCGATAACTTGTCCAACCGCACGATACACAGATTGGTTTCCGCAAAAAACGTTTCCCGTGACTGCCGACTCAATGCGGTCGTTAATGAGAATCTCAAATTTTCCGCACGTATTCCGTTTAGTTGCTCATCCCGACTCTATTCGAGCGAACATTTCAATTGTTTTCAAAGCTGCGGTACGGGGGGACCAAGGGGACGGGGTTCTTGACACATTGGGGGACCAAGGGGACGGGGTTCTTGACACATTGCCAGTTCAGGGTTAATGTGGCAAGGAGTTGTAGTTTGTGCCAAAACGGGCCAGGGAAAAGAGCAGTAGCGGAATTTAACACTTTTTTTTAATGAGGAATCAGCCGGCAAAACATCTTTGAAGACTGGGAAAATAACCAGAAATTTCTCGATGCTTTGCAGCTCTATTATATATAAAGAAAGTAGCGCCTATAGTCTATATGCATACTGTTTAATGGGTAACCACGTTCATCTAATGCTGCAAGTCGGTGTTGAGCCATTAAAAAGCTTAAGGATGAATACAAACTTTCAATCAGGCAGATCGCTAGACTAACTGGGATTAACCGGGGCATTGTTTGCCGGGCATAAATATGACTGGCGGAAAATGTGCCAAGAACCCCGTCCCCTCGTCAGCCTATGAAGAAAACCGCCAATACGAACTGACAGGCAAGGCCATGATTGTTGCATACTCTCGCGCCATCGGGATGAAAATTTACGATAAAATACTCCAGTTGCGCCCAGAATGGACAGAAAAAGTTGGCGTCGTCATGACCGATAGCAACAAAGATCCAGAAGAGTGGCGCAGTATCATTGGTAATAAACGTCGCCGTGATGATTTGGCCAAGAAATTCAAAGATGACAATGATCCAATGAAAATCGCTATTGTCGTAGACATGTGGCTAACGGGCTTTGATGTCCCTTCTCTTGCAACCATGTATGTCTATAAGCCTATGGCAGGACATAATTTGATGCAGGCCATAGCTCGAGTTAATCGGGTTTATAAGGATAAAGAAGGAGGGTTGGTAGTCGATTATGTAGGAATAGCCTCAGCACTGAAACAAGCAATGAATGACTACACCAACCGTGACAAGAGTAACTACGGCGATACGGACATTGCTAAGACTGCTTTGCCAAAATTCGTAGAAAAACTGGAGGTTTGCCGCGATCTGTTTTTTGGATTCGACTTGTCCAGCTTTATGGATGAAAAGGCCACCGACCTTACTCGTGCTAAATCCATCAGCGGCGGAGTGAACTTTATTTCGGGAGTGGATAAAGAAAAACAACGTGAATCGTTCATTAAAGAAGCAATGCTACTACGTCAGGCACTGTCTCTTTGTCGTTCGTTGCTGAAACCAGAACAACGCTATGAGGCAGCATTCTTCGAGGCGGTGCGTACTCTTCTGACCAGGTTGACCGGTGAAGGTAAGCCTTTATCACTGAAGGAAATTAACACCCGCATTAATGAACTTCTAAAGGCGAGCATTCAAAGTGAAGGTGTTATCAACTTATTTTCGGATATTGACACAGGGTTTTCTCTATTTGATCCTAAGTTCCTTGATGAAATCGCAAAGATGAAGGAACGCAACTTAGCCGTTGAAATTCTAAAAAAATTGCTTGCAGAGCAAGTCTCGCTATACCGCAGAACGAATCTTGTAAAATCCGAAAAGTTCTCCGAGATGCTCTCTCGAGCAATGAAGGCATACCTTAACGGCATGCTTTCTAACGAAGAAGTAATTGCTGAGCTAATGAAGATGGCAAAAGAAATGGCAAATGCTCATGCAGAGGGCGACGCAATGGGTTTGAGCGCAGAGGAATTGGCGTTCTATGATGCGCTAACCCGACCGGAAGCAGTCAAGGATTTCTATGAGAACAAGGACCTCGTTGAACTTACCCACGAACTCACAGAAATGCTCCGCAAAAACCGTACCATAGACTGGCAGAAGAAAGAGTCTGCCCGTGCAGGTATGAGGCGTATGGTCAAGAAACTTTTGAAGAAGTATAAATATCCGCCTGAAGGTCTTGAAGATGCAATCGCCACAGTTATCGGGCAGTGTGAGATGTGGACGGATAGTATCTAAATAATTTACATAATCCATATACGATTAAGTACAAGATCAAAATACCTGAAACATAAGATTGGGAAGCAAGCACATTTGTCCTGGATCCCGATGAAGATCAAAAACATTATTGATTGAGTGGTAGACACACATAATTTTAACTTGATTACAATTAAGCACGTGGGAGGCTAAAATGAAACGAGATATGGACCTTGTTCGCCTGATATTACTGGAAATTGAAGATAAATATAGCTCAACAGCCATATACGATTTGGCTGTTGATGGATATGATACCGAGACGGTTGCTTATCACTGTAAAATTCTATATGAAGCAGGTCTGATTTCGGACTATAAAGCACAATATGCTGACAACGAAATTTATGTGTTTGGTGTCGGTTCTCTAACTTGGGATGGGAATGACTTCCTGGAAAAAATAAGGGACGATTCTCAGTGGAAGAAAGTCAAAGAAACAATTACCAAAAAAGGTTTACCATTGGTTATAGACACAATTAAGTCGGTTGCAAATGCCCTTATTTCTGCAACAGTTGAAGGAATAACAAATTCGATAATGAAGGGAAATTAGTTAAAGAATAATGGCAAGCAATGCAAGTGTTTATACACTTGCCAAAATCACATTTGATTTTTTATCCTGGGAGAATCCCAGACCCATTACTACAAGTTGAATGAATCATTCATCAAGTAACAATTTCGTGGCTTTTAGTAAAATTATATATTTATTTGAAAAATTTTAAAGAAAGGAGCTGAACTCATAATGATAAAGATTGTTGATAATCAAGAACTCAAATTGGAATATAAGAGAGGATTTGGAGCGTGGACATACCACCTTAGAATTCCAGGGACTGCAGATATTGAGGGGAAATGGGGTTTTCTAAAGGTATCCGGGACAATTGACGGTTATGAAGTAAAAAGCATTAATTTGGCTCCAAGGAAAAATGAAGACAAGATAATCTCGATCAATAGAAAGATTAGAGAGGCAATCGGTAAAAGCGGCGGAGATACAGTTAATGTGACTTTGTTTTTGCACGATTAAAATACTTGATACATCTGACACAAATGATTTTAAAAGGGAAATACTTGGTGGCAACGCTGGCACTTTGTCAGATAACACAGTATTTAGGGCTTGCTCAACAAACCAATTTTCATCAGTAAGTCGAGCAAAGGTTGAATTGGATTTTTGAAAAAGCCTAACGAAGATAATTAAAGACAAACCAGTATAATTATTCATGGAAGGGTCAATTGAGCTGCTATTAGTTATTAATACGGATAAAATTGATTTGTCTGGTGCATGACGGGAGGAACCACAATTGGATCATTACTTACCCGGAACACCATAATCCAGTATAGGCGGCAACCCTGTTTTGAGAGTTCTTACAGGAAATGAATGATGGTAATTATGTTGCATTTGAAGAAGGAGGCTTATTCGTTCGTGAGTAATGATATTAAAGCAATTGAAACAGAATATGACGGACATCGATTTCGCAGTCGACTTGAAGCTCGTTGGGCAGTCTTTTTCAATGCAGTCGGTCTAACTTATGAAGGACTCTCTTGGAAAAGATAACGGTTTATGATGACTATTTCTTTGTGGAATTTAAGTCTGGAATTGAAATCCAAATTGACGAGTAATCGATACAACACTATAACGAAGTGGCTGATGAGATATACCGCTTGCGTGAACTGGGGCAAAATGCATTGGTTGAAAACGCAGTCATGTCAACTCGCAGAATATGATGATCTATTGGTGAGACGGCTTATTGAGAAGTTAACAGTCTTAGATGATAAACTGACTATTGAGTTCAGGCTCAGTGCTGAAATTGATGTAGAAATATAATGCATATAACTAACCGCCAGTCGAGGAGAATTATCCTTTATCTGGCGGTGTTTTAATCGTTAAAACCCTCATCAAGTATAAATAGAAAATACATTGCTCGTTCACTTGAATAACTGTTCAAGTATCTATTGACTTCTTTTTATCGCAGTAGTAAAATTAACATGTGAATAACTGTTCAAGTATGCAATTGAAATAATATCGGAGGTGATAATGTGGCAAGGAAAATTCAACCAACTGAAAGATGTGACTGTGATGTTATACATGAGGATACTGTTAACCAAGTTCGAGAAAAAATGCCTCAAGAAGAAACCCTATATGATCTTGCGGAGCTATTTAAGGTCTTTGGGGATTCAACAAGAATTAAGATACTCTGGGCGTTAGATGAAGCCGAGATGTGCGTTTGCGATATTGCATTCTTATTGAATATGACCCAATCAGCAATTTCTCATCAGCTAAGAGTCTTAAAGCAGGCTGAACTAGTAAAGAGCAGAAGAGAAGGAAAGATTGTATTCTACTCCCTTGAAGATGAACATGTAAAGCAAATATTTGACCAAGGATTAATTCATATTTCAGAAGAAAGTAAGTAAAGGAGGGGCAGTGATGTTAAAGAAGGAAATAATTTTAGAAGGATTAGATTGTGCAAATTGTGCAGCTAAAATTGAAGATGAGGTTAATAAATTAAATGGAGTCAAAGCCTATATGAACTTCATGAACAAGACATTGACTTTAGAAACTGAATCAGAGCAAGAGTATAAGAATACACTACAGCAAGTTGAAACCATAGTGCACAAGCACGAACCGGATGTGGCAGTGAAAGAAAAATCCATTAGCAAGAGCAATAAAAAAGTATTAATACTTGAAGGACTTGATTGTGCGAATTGTGCTGCAAAGATTGAAGCTCAAACACAAAGCCTTGAAGGAGTAAATAGTGCAACCGTTGATTTTGTTACTAAGAAGCTGACAATTGAAGCGGTCGATAAAAAGGAATTTGGTAAAATTCTTGGAGAAGTAACATCCATTGTTAGTAAACTTGAGCCGGATGTTAAAATAGTTGATGCAGAGAAGAAAAAGGTGAACAAAAGCATAGTAATGCTTGAAGGACTTGGATGCGCGAATTGTGCAGCTAAAATGGAAAAAGAAATAAGCGGTTTAGAAGGAGTGGAGTTTGCTGCAGTAGATTTTGTTTCGAAGAAACTAACAATGGAAATAAGTCCGAAAGTCAACCGCACTGAATTAAATGAGAAGATTGAAGGCATTGTAAAAAAAATCGAACCGGATGTAAAGATTGTTTTTGAGAAAGATACATCTAAGGCCAACATAAAAGAAAATAATGAAGAGGAAGAAGAAGGTGTCAACAAAAAAGAAATCATAAGACTTGTGGTCGGTGGAGCAATATTTGCCGTGGGAATCATCTTTAATTTCCAAAATTGGCTTGAGCTTACCTTATTTATTATTAGTTATATTATAGTTGGTGGAGAGGTTGTCTTAAGAGCAATAAAAGGTATTGCCCGTGGACAGGTATTCAGTGAGCATTTTCTAATGAGTATTGCTACCATTGGTGCTTTCTTCATTGGAGAGTATCCAGAAGGTGTAGCAGTTATGCTGTTCTATCTGGTAGGTGAATTGTTTCAGGATATAGCTGTAGGTCACTCCAGAAAATCAATAAGTGCTTTGATGGATATACGTCCTGACTATGCAAATCTTAAAGTTGGTGATGAGATCAGGAAAGTATCTCCTAAAGAGGTAAACATAGGTGACATCATTATTGTTAAGCCAGGAGAAAAAGTTCCCCTCGATGGCAAGGTTATAGAAGGAAACTCAATGGTTGACACTGCAGCGTTAACAGGGGAATCTGTTCCTCGTGAACTCGAGCCAGGAAACGATGCATTGAGCGGATTCATTAATAAAAATGGCGTTTTGACAATAGAGGTAACAAAGGATTTTGGTGATTCAACTGTATCTAAAATTTTGGATCTGGTTCAGAATGCCAGCAGTAAGAAAGCTCCTACAGAAAAATTTATAACAAAATTTGCGCGTTCCTATACTCCGATTGTAGTTTTTGGAGCATTAGCCTTAGCAATCATACCTCCATTGGTGATCCCCGGTGCAACTTTCTCTACATGGATATATCGAGCCTTAGTGTTCTTAGTTATATCTTGTCCATGTGCGTTAGTAATTTCAATACCATTGGGCTTCTTCGGAGGGATTGGTGGAGCATCGAAGAGAGGTATATTAGTAAAAGGCAGTAACTATCTTGAAGCGTTGAACAATGTGGAAACAGTTGTTTTCGATAAGACGGGAACGCTAACAAAGGGTGTATTTGAAGTTGTGAATATCAACTCTCAAATTGATTTTACAAATGAGGAATTGATTGAATATGCAGCATTTGCTGAAAGTCACTCAAGTCATCCAATTGCACTATCCATTTTGAAAGTCTATAACAAAGATGTCGATATCACTAAAATTGAAGACTATGAGGAAATTGCAGGTCATGGGATTTTAGCTAAAGTTGGTGGTAAAGAGATTCTTGCCGGAAATAGCAAACTGATGAATAAAGAAAACATTAAATATCAGGAAGTTGAGACTCTGGGTACAATAGTACATGTTGCAGTAGACAAGAAATATGCAGGCAATATTGTAATCTCTGACGCAGTGAAGGAAGATTCAGCTGATGCGATTAAAGGATTGAAGGCATTAGGTGTTAGAAATACTGTTATGCTTACTGGTGATTCGAAGGCAGTTGGGGAAAAAATAGCAACCCAACTTGGAATTGACAAGGTGTATACTGAATTGTTACCGGCCGACAAGGTAGAAAAAATTGAGGATCTGGATGCTAAGAAATCTCATAAGGGGAAAATTGTATTTGTTGGAGATGGTATCAATGATGCACCAGTACTTGCGAGAGCTGATATTGGCATGGCAATGGGCGGCTTGGGGTCTGATGCTGCAATTGAAGCAGCTGATATAGTTATCATGACGGATGAACCATCAAAAATTGTCACTGCAATTAAAGTAGCAAAAAGGACTAGGAAAATTGTGATGCAAAACATTGTGTTTGCATTAGGGGTTAAAGCCATATTCCTTGCACTTGGTGCGGTGGGAGTTGCAACTATGTGGGAAGCTGTATTCGCTGACATGGGTGTGGCAATAATCGCAATATTAAATGCAATGAGGATAATGAATACAAAAAGTATATAAGCCTACATGATTTATTAACCCCTTGATTTATTTCCTCAAAGATAAAATCAAGGGGTATCTCCTGACTTTAGAACTTAATATTAAGAAAACCGTTGGAAACACAAGGTTTGCGCCTTGTTTCCAATGGTTTTTTTGTACACTTATTCTAGATTCTTCACTAAATTCAATTTTGTTGCACTCCGAAACTGAGTCAAAGTCATGTTCTGTCTAAGTGCTGACATGCCGAGGATCTTGCTGATGTCCAGGTATGTCTGGTTTATATTGATCGGGGTTACGGTAATATTGGGATAAGTCCCCTGTGTAATAACGGTAGGTCCTGACAAAGCTTCCATGAGATTTGCAGCGGATACTTGCGCTCCAGTGTGATCTGTAATCTTATACTGCAGATATCTCATAGTAGTTAAGGCTAAAAAGCACAATGCAAAGTGTCCTTCGATATGTTTATCGGTCCAAACAAAAGCAGGAGTTGCCTGTAAATCTGTCTTCATGATTCTGAAACTCTCTTCGATTCTCCACAAACCACGATAGATTTCAACTACTTCAAGGGTTGATAACTCTAGGTTGTTCGTGATGATAGCATAATATCCATCATATTTTTCAGATTCTTTAATTTTCTCCTCGCTGATTTTCCAGTTTTCTGTCTCCAGTTCCATCTCCAAGAACTGGTTTACCCCTCTTTTCACCGCTGCTTTCAGCTGATAAGGCTTATCCATTTTTTTCATCAGTTTTTCAAGCATTCGTTGCCGATCACCGCGGTCTTTCGACGCTCTTTTGGCGCTCCATGTCAGATGGATCTTCACCGGAACAACATGGTGTTGATACTTTTTAGGTCGTCCACGCTTCTTTTTCACGCCTTCTTCCGCACCCTCCGGTGCGTCCAGCGCTAGACCTTCTGTCTTGTATTCCAGTGTTTGTTCCACCACTTTCTCCATGATCAGAACTTCGCCGCTCTCTTCGTTTTCAGAAGTCACTTTCCATCCATCGGGATTCAAGGCCAGTTCTTTAAACTCTTGCGTGGATCGTTTCAGCGTATAGCTGATTACAAAGTTATGATCCTGTGAACATAGGTAGCCTAAGTTTGTACCACTGTTAAGTCCTCTATCTGCGACTACTGTGATCTTCTCTAAACGATACAACTCCCTCAGTCTTTCGACTGACTTCGTTAAAGTTGACTGATCCATGGTGTTTCCAGGAAAAAGTTCATAGGTTACAGGAATCCCGTTGTTATCAATAAGAAGTCCCATAACTACTTGGACTTCATTGTTTTTATGGGATTTTGAAAAACCAAACATTCTCAGTTCACCACATTTGGTGCTCTCAAAGGAATGAGTGGTGACATCGTAATAGGCGCAACCATTCTTTCGTTTCGTTTTCTTCTGGAAGAAAACAGACAGGAATTCAATGAGATCCTCTTTAGACTCTGCTAGGATATCCAAAACTCCATAGAGAGCATCCAAAGTCTGTTCCGTATGACCTGCATATTGGCTCTGTTCTTGATAACAGCTGTAAATACTGCTGGGATCCGTACATCTCCTGGCCAAGAGGTAGAAGATGCTTTGTACTAGCTCTTCAGGATCTCTTTTTCCAGCATATCGTTCAAAGAACTTCTCCAGTTTCAGTTCTCTCCAGAGGTGCTGAATCAAGGCGTGTCCGAAACGGAACGAAGACGTCACGTCTTCGGCGGAGGTAATCTCTTTTGTGGGAACAGTTAAGGTAATTGGAGCAGACTCAGCATTCTTTTCCCGTGTTAAGCGTTTTGCTTCTTCTTTCAGTTCCTCAATGATATGAGGGTTTTCTGCCAGCAACTTTTCATAGTTACCATAATTTTTTACGATGACCGCTTTTCTTTTATCTGTGCCTGGAACTCGTCGATCATCACGCAACTGGACAATACGATGACTTCCTTTTCCGCTGATTGTGATATACATCTGGCACCTCCAACACCTTTTTACTTATAGTATATCATAAGTGATTATAAGTGTACATAACTAAATTAATTTTTTCCAAAATAAAACCTTGAATCCGATTGAGAATTCAAGGTTTTAAAGGTTTGCCTATTCATTTTTAGTTGTTTTTCTTCCAAAGTCAGGAGTATATAAGCCTACATGATTTATTAACCCCTTGATTTATTTCCTCAAAGATAAAATCAAGGGGTATCTGTATTTAAATTTATAAGGAGGAGAAAATGTTCTATATTTTTATTATCACAATAGTGACAGGGATTGATCAGTGGACTAAATATCTTGTAGAAACACAATTAAAACCGATAGGTGCTATACCCATAGTTAAAGATATATTCCATTGTAAATGATAAAATAAAGTGTACCAAAAACGCTAGCGAAAAGTGTGCCACTAAAAATAGGAAGTACTAACAAAAAATATGGCTTTCCATGGTAATATCTTTATTGGTGAATTACCAAAAAAGAATACATCATGGGGGGTTGTAAATTGACGAGGAAGAGGTGGCACATGTACAGCAAGATTCAAGCAATGAAATGCCAGGGGTTTAAACAAAGAAAGGTTTCAAGAATTTTACAGATTCACCGAAGCACCGTTAAGAAGTACTGGGACATGTTGCCGGAAGAATTTCAGGAAACAATCCTTGAGCCGGCTAAAAAGTCCAGCCTTGAGCAGCATAAAGGACTAATTTTATCCTGGCTAAATACATACCAGGAAATAACAGCAGCTCAGATTTACGATTGGTTAAAGGATAAATACAATCTGACCCTGGCAGAAAGCAGTATAAGAAGATATGTTCGGCAACTGCGGATGGATTATGATATTAAACCTGAACAAGATGACCGGGAATATCAAGCCATTCCGGATCCCCCCATGGGTCTTCAGATGCAGGTTGATATCGGGGTCATAGCTGTCGAGAACATAGCGACAAGACGCTACCAGAAACTTTATTGCATCGGCTTTGTACTCTCACATTCCAGATATAAATACGGGGTTTGGTATTCAAAACCACCGGCAGCACAAGACATGGTCAATGCAATTCAGAGCTGCTTTGAATGGATGGGAGGCAAACCAAAAGAGCTTGTATTTGATCAAGACCGGCTGATTTCAGTAAACGAAAACTACGGCGATATCATCTACACCAAAGAGTTTGAAACCTTCAGGCAAAGCGAAAAGCTTGATATCTATCTATGCCGGAAGGGGGATCCTCCCAGCAAGGGAAGAATCGAGGCTGTAGTAAAATTCTTTAAATATAACTTTGCTAGGTACAGACAGTATACGGAACAATGGATTTGGGATGAAGAATTTGAGAAATGGCTCCACAGAACCGGTAATGCCAAAAAACACTCGGTTACAAAAAAAGTACCGGCAGAGGCATTCGAAATCGAACGTGGATACCTCACACCGGTGGCATATAAAACAGATAACTTAGATGTTACTATACTACTGCGAAAGATTAGAAAAGACAATACCGTAATGTATGAGGGCAACAGATATTCAGTTCCAATTGGCAGCTTTGGTGCTCATAAAGAAGTTCAGCTTGATATTGTGGGAGACGAACTTTTAATATATGCCGGGTATTGCGACATACTGCTGGCCAGGCACAAGATATGCTACAAAAAGGGCAGATTGATCCAAAACAATGACCATCTACGAAACAAGGACATAAAGGTTGCCGGGATGAAAGAAGCATTAATCGTCAAATTCCCTCACCCTGAGGCTGCCGCGAAATTCCTTGATAGCATACATAACGAAAAGAAAAGATATGCCCGGGATCAGTTCATGTTAATAGAAAAAATCATTGATGAATATAGCCCTTTGGCAGTCGAAACGGCACTGCAATATTGCTTGACTAACGAACTAAAAAGCGCAGTTGATTTCAGGGATGCTGTCATCCACTTCAGCAAGGTGGAAAAAGAAGCCGCATGCACTGTCGACCCTTTAATTATACCTTTTGCAGGTAATACCCGTATCCCCGGGATAGAGGTAGCCAAAAGGGATTTGCAGGACATGATCAGGCGCCTGAAAGAAGGTGATGACAAATGGCTGAATTGAAAACCGTTGCTTCTATGCTAAGACATCTTAGCCTTACGGAAGCTTCTACCGGACTGGAGGCAATCGTTGCCGATGCAGCTATTAATAATATGACCCCCCTGGAGGTGCTGGACAAGCTATTAAACCATGAAATCAACAGCAGGAATGCAAGAGCTAAGGCCAAGAGAGTTAAGGCAGCCGACTTCCCCTACATCGAGGGACTGGACAGCTTTGACTTTGAAAGACGGGGTTTTAAAGGGATAAGCAAACTGCATATTAAGCAGTTATCAGAGCTAGCCTGGCTTGAGAAAGCTTATAATATCATGTTCCTGGGGCCGACAGGACTGGGCAAGACAAGACTCTCCATTGGTATTGGATTTAAAGCTATTGAGGCTGGTTATAATGTTTCGTTCGTTAGTCTTGATCAGTTGATGCGGATGTTAAAAACGTCAGAGATAAGTAAAAGGGCTGCAGGCAAGGTTAGAAAAATAAAGAACAGCGATTTGGTTATCCTCGATGAGGTGGGCTTTTTGCCCATCTCAAAGCAGGAAGCCAATAAGCTATATGAATTTGTAAATGCGCTATATTTGAAAACCTCAATAATACTAACTAGCAACAAGGGCTTTGATGAATGGAGCGAGTTTCTGGGTGATAGCATCATAACCGCAGCAATTCTTGATCGGCTGGCTCACCAGTGCGAGATATTCTCTCTGGACGGTCCAAGCTATAGATTGGAAAACAGAAAATCCATATTTGGTAAATAATCACTGGGAATTATATTGGCAATATCTAGCCCAAGGTGGTACAAAAAATATTAGCGTTTTTGGTACATTTGATATTGACGCTCACAATCAGCCTGTGATTCCAAAAATCCTGCATCCAACAAAGCAAGGATTGTCCTTTTTGCATACTCTCGAATGAAGACGTGAGGCTCCTCAGCAAACGCTAGTTTAATTAAAAAGTCAGCATGAGGGGCAACAATATTCGGATGTTCTTTCGCGGCACGGGCCAATCCGATCAATAGCCATTGGTGCGCGTGCAATTTATAAAAATGAAGACGGGCATCATAAAAAGCGTCATATGATGCTCCGTTCGCTAGCGTGATAAGATGTTGGAGAACTTTTTCGCAGCCAAGTGTGCATAACGCGCGGACTACATGAGCTGCCTCCCAACGCAAACTTGCCCTTGGCGCAGCGAGGCAGCCCCAAATATAACCGGCGATTGATCCTTCAATCTCAGTGGGAGGTTCAAGCTTGGGCGACCACGGGCCATCGCCATCGGTATCCTCTAGAACAAGGTCAAATAGATCAAGGCCGAAAGAAAGTGCCTCTAACGCTTCGTTTTCAGTCAGTTTTGGCACTAGGAGTCCAACTAGCGTGAACAAGCGGCTTGCACTAGCGACTTCAGCCGCTTCGCCTATTGCAGTTAGTACCACGTCGACCACGTCACCTTCAGGAAGGCCAGACATATCGCATGCAGTCTTGAGAGGAAGAATTTCATTGTACCGACTCTTCGTAATTGCCATACAGAATCGACGGCAGTACGCCTTCAGGGTTTGGGCAAGGGCTGGCTTGACTGCGAGCCGGCTTCTCCAGTTTTCCGGAAAATGTTTAAGAAATATGCTTAAATGATAAAGGTCGAAATCGGTTACACCTGCAATAGCAACGATGAATTCAGCTTCTTTGCCAATCTGCACGCGACCGCATGCTTCTTTAAAAAATCGGTTATAGTAGTACGGTGGGTCGAGATCTTTGAATCGTCGATATGCCCGTGAAATATCATCGGTGATACTTAGATCTATTCCTCTAAAGATTGCATTCCAATCACGCCCATCTTTGCTTTCTCGATCCACGGTTCGATCTATTCCGTAACTGTTCTCCCTCGACTTTATGGACTGTTCTTCGCTTTCGCTCAAAGTAATCCGTTCATCAAGGTCTGAGGGCGCTATGCCATACTCGTCCAAGATTCTCTTGAGTTCGCGCCACCTTCCAACATTCTGACATTCCAACGTCATGTAGCGGTAGGCAAGTCCCGCCGCAGCATCCTTTTCAGCTTTGGTTACGCAGGTCGCCAAAGCGCCCTTTAGCAAAAGAGGCTCATCCCATTGAGCGCGAAAACCGATTAATGCAAGAGCAATTTTGGGATCGAGGTCACCGCGTGCGACGAGAAAATTGACTGCAACTGGCAATAACCGTTCCGCCAACCCAAAATCCCGATCCCGCCAACGACTTAGGATCGCAAGGGATGACTTCCCGCATAGACCAGATATCGCCTCGACAGTAAGTTCCCAATCAAAATACTCGTCCCGGACGACATATTCATAAGTTAACTCCGCACAACGCGCGAGCCGATACGCTATCACCGGGCTCGGCCTTTCCTGAGAGGCAGCGCTGTTGGCCAAGCCTAGAAGCGCCCCCCATCGTTCCAAATTTTCATCGCCAATCTTGCTTGCTACTTCTACGGCCTGGTTGAAATAGGCAGTCGCTTCCGAGAGGCTTACTTTCAAGACCGCCCTCGCCAGCTTGACATAACTATCTGGTGAGCGTCAAACTTTCCCCACCTAATGTAATGGCGGAGTCAGGTCTGTGGGCGTAAAATAACCCGCCTTTTTAGGAGGCGGGCATTTCGTCACTTATTTTCCTGATCCGGCACCTGGCCGGCAAGCTGTTGGACCATGGAAGCAGTTTGTCTAAGGCATCTCGATCTTTGACATCCATATTAGGCATCTGTTCGAACAAGTAGATCAGGTAGGTGAAGGGGTTTAAGCCATTTTCCTTGGCCGTTTCGACGATGCTATAAATCGTGGCGCTGGCCTTCGCACCATGAGGCGTA
>JAGXRZ010000007.1 GCA_018335585.1 Selenomonadales bacterium | reverse complement strand
GCAGTTAGGATGTTAGCCGCGCGCTCGCCTTCCGCCGCGAGAATTTGCGCCCGCTTGTCGCGTTCGGCTCGCATCTGCTTTTCCATGGCGTCTTTAATGTCCTTAGGCGGCTCAATCGACTTTAGCTCCACGCGGTTAACCCTGACGCCCCACTTGTCAGTCGCTTGGTCGAGGGTGAGGCGCAGCTGCGCGTTGATGCGCTCGCGCGATGTCAACGTTTCGTCTAATGCCAGCTCGCCGATTACGTTTCTAATCGTCGTCTGCGTAAGGGTTTCGATGCCTACGCGCAGTCTGGCGATTTCATACGTGGCCTTGACGGGGTCGGTGATTTGGTAGTAAATCACGGTGTCGATTTGCATAGTGACATTGTCCTTGGTGATGACCGGCTGTGGCGGGTAATCCATTACCTGCTCGCGCAAGTCAATTAGAGGCAGAACGCGGTCAATAAATGGCACTACGAACTGCAGCCCGTTAGGTAACAGGCGGTGGTAGCTACCTAGGCGTTCCACCACGCCCACCGTTGACTGGCGGATAACCCGGAAAGTAAAAAGAGCGACGAGCAGGACAAAGGCTAGAAGTACCCAAAGCATCATCTGATTCCCTCCTTGTTTTGGTCTGTGTTAAGTGTAAGCGCGCGGACAACCAGCCTGACACCGGTTACTCCGACTACCTCCACCTTCTCACCTACGGCAATGTCGCGCGGCGTCTCCGCCAGGGCTGACCATTCTTCGCCTAGGACTGTAACCACGCCGAGACCGCTAGCGGCAGAGATGCGCTGCGTGACGGTCGCCGTCGTGCCCACCATGGCGTTGTAGTTTGTCTTCGTCTCTTTAGCCCCGCCTCGCACTCGTGCCGCGAAACTGCGGCTACAGGCAAGCAGCACAACGGTTGTTAGGATAAACGACACTAGTTGTACCGCAATAGAAAGCTCAAGGTAGGCCGCCAATGCCGCCGCCAATGCTCCTATGCCAAACCAAATAATCACAAACCCAGGCGTAATCATTTCGAACCCAATTAGCGCCAGACCGATTATTAGCCAGGTTAGCCACACGTCCAAGCTAAGCACCTCCCAAAGTACACGCTATCATTTACTACGCAAGTGCGCGGGCAAAGTTTCTCCCAAGGCGCGATTCCAGGCACTTCGACTTTCTTGTCGTAATTTCCCGGGAAATAGGGTTTTTGCAGGTCAAAATAATGTCACAATTCAGCAGTTGATTACCCTCGCCGTCGAACAAACACGCCTAATGATGAAACACACCACTACAGCTAGTGGTGTGAGAAAATTGTACCACAAAATATTGACATTGCCATGTTCTGTGGTAAAATTATACCTAAGGGTAGTAGGGGGTGACAGCCTTTGTTGCGTAAAAGAGTGCTGATCATCGACGACCAAGCTGGGATTCGGGCCTTGTTTCGCGAAGTGTTTGGCGTTTTCGGTTGTGAAGTAGTGGAAGCAGGCAATGGCTATGAGGGCGTAGAGGTCGCATCCGAGTGTGCGCCTGACATTATCTTTCTTGACATGAAAATGCCCGGGCTATCGGGGATTGAGACTCTGCGCATCTTGCGGCGCGACCAGGTAGTAGACGTGCCCGTGGTACTTGTCACTGCCTACCAGGAAGCAGATATGATCAGCGAAGCCGAGCGCCTCGGCGTGGCAGCGCGTCTTGTTAAGCCATTTGATGTAGAAGAGCTGTGCGGACTGATGCGCCATCTAACCACTCCGCTTCCGCTGCAGGTTGCCGGGATGTAAAGTGCTCTGGTAATATGGATATGGCGACGGACACCCGTAACCGGCTAGGCCACGCGGTGTCTTTTGTTTTAAGGAGTTGACAGCGGTGATATCTAAGTCAGAGCTATCTCTTAACCCCGTACAAAAACAAGCGGTAGAGCACGGTCATGGCCCTCTCTTGATTCTAGCCGGAGCTGGCAGCGGCAAAACGCGGGTGCTGACGCAGCGCATCGCGCATCTAGTAAACAGGTGCGACATCAGCCCGTCGCGCATTCTCGCCATCACTTTCACCAACAAGGCGGCGAACGAGATGCGCGAGCGCCTCTACCGCCTTCTGCCACAGGCGCGCGACCTCTGGATTTTTACCTTTCATGCCGCAGCGCTGCGTATTCTCAAGCAGCATGGTGAGGCCATAGCGCTCAGCCGTAACTTCGTCGTCTATGATACACAAGACCAGATGTCTCTCATAAAGACGTGTCTCAAGCAACAAAATATCGACCCCGAACGGTATCCGCCGCAGTCCGTCTTGGCCCGCATTAGTAACGCCAAGAACAGCCTACAGGATGCCGAGGAGTTCGCGAGTCTAAGTCGCGATTACTACTCGGAGAAGATTTCTTCAGCCTATCTCCTGTACGAAAAGTTGCTGCGCCAAAACAATGCGCTCGACTTTGACGATTTGATATTACTTGCTGTGAAGCTTCTCCGCGAGAGCGCTAGTGTGCGCGAATACTACCAGACGCGCTTTCAGCACATACTGGTGGACGAGTATCAAGACACTAATCACGCGCAGTATACGCTCACCAACCTTTTGGCCGCGCGTCACCGCAATTTGAGTGTGGTTGGTGACGACGACCAAAGCATTTATAGGTGGCGTGGCGCTAACTTGCGCAATATCCTAGATTTTGAGCGCGATTACCCCGAGGCGGCTGTCTTTAAGCTCGAGCAAAACTATCGCAGTACGCAGTGCATACTGGACGCCGCTAATGCCATTATCGCCAACAATGCCACCCGCAAAGAGAAGCGGCTGTGGACGGCTAATCACGCGGGGGAGCCCGTCACTTTGTTTGCGGCATTAACCGAACAGGAAGAGGCCCTCTTTGTGGCACACACCATCGCCGAGGAATTAGCGGCGCGCGGGCGCTTCGAATATGAGGATTGCGCCGTACTCTACCGCATGCATGCGCAGTCGCGCGTGTTTGAAGAAGTCTTTATGCGCATGAACATTCCTTACCGCATTGTGGGTGGGTTAAGGTTCTACGAACGCAAGGAAGTAAAAGACCTGCTCGCCTACTTGCGGCTCATTGCCAACGCAAAGGATGACGTGAGCTTTAAACGCGTCGTCAACGTCCCTGCGCGCGGCATAGGCGAGGTCTCGCTAGCTAGGCTCGCGGCAGAGGCGCAAGCTAGGGGGTGCTCGCTATTTGAAGCGGCAACCGAGCTTGACGGGGCGTCGCTTGGGTTAAAGCCAGCGACAAAAGCTAAGCTAGATGGGTTCGTTAAGCAAATTTCTTCCTTTGCGCGGCAGGCTGAGTTTATGGCGCTACATGACCTTGTGGAGTTGGTGCTTGAGCAAACCCGCCTCTTGCGCCAATACGAAGCGGACGATTCGCCGGAAGCCATCACGCGGCAGGAAAACCTTGCGGAAGTTGTTTCTGTCGCGCAGGACTTTGCGGAAAAAAACCCAGACACCAACCTGCTCGATTTTCTCAACTCCGTCAGCTTGGTCACAGCGGGAGACGACGCGAGCGAAGCACAAGGGGGAGCCGTGACCTTAATGAGCTTGCATTCTGCTAAGGGGCTCGAGTTCCCGGTAGTCTTCCTCGTAGGGCTCGAGGAAGGGGTCTTCCCGCACAGCCGCGTTTTGCAGGGCGATCCCGCAGAGCTAGAGGAAGAGCGGCGCCTCTGCTATGTCGGCATTACCCGCGCGCGCGAGCGCCTGTTGCTCACTTATGCCAAGCAGCGCCTGCTGTTTGGTAGGCACAGCTTAAGCTTGCCGTCGCGCTTTATAGCCGAGCTTCCCGCGTCCTGTTTGCTGCAGCGCGGCAGCCGTAGTGAGCGAGCGATAACAGAACCTCAGTTAGCCAGGAGATTGCCGCAGGCTCCGGCTGTCCAGAAGGCTAAGCCTTCGGACACACAGACCTTCGCTCCTGCCGACAAAGTCAGCCACCCCAAGTTTGGCGTAGGCACGGTGGTCAAAGTGACCGCCGAGGATGGGGACACGTTTGTGACGGTGGCCTTCTCGCCTCCGCACGGGATTAAGACGCTTTCGCTCCAGTACACGCCGCTAAGGGGGATGAAGTAGCGTGCGTCGTGCGCCGTGCTTCGTGCTTCGTGCTTCGTGCTCCGTGGAGGACGGGGGGTAGCTAGCTCCTTGCTCCTAGCTCCTGGTAGAAAGACCCGCACTCCCCTAGTTCATGATTCACGATTCCTGATTCATGATTGCCCCCGCCCACAGCTCAACGCTCATCGCTCACGGAGGTGCCTTGCCATGAATGTCAAAGAGCGTATCGACGCGCTACGACGCGACATCGCCACACACGACTACCATTACCACGTGCTTGACGCGCCGCTTATCACAGATGCGCAGTATGATGCTCTGGTAGGCG
>JAGXRZ010000006.1 GCA_018335585.1 Selenomonadales bacterium | reverse complement strand
CTCCAGCGTCGAGTCATGCGCTTCGTCAATGATGATATCCCTAAACGTAGCGCCGTTAAGCTCTTGGTGGGCGCGCGTAGTCGTAAAGTACATGTTGCCGGGGACAAAGTCACCCTTTTTAATCATGATTTGCGAAAGAATATTCTCCGCGCCGCGTCCCTGGTGCGTCGGCAGCACATGCTTAAAGCCAAACAAGTCCTGTACGGCGAGCTTTAGGTTCTTAAAGTTCTTGGAGCCGGCATAGGCCTCGTCGCCTAACATCATGCCCGCCCACTGGTTATCGCTCATGGCGTTGGTGCCCGAGTCGGTTAACAGGTCGATATAGACGTCGTCCGAGTCCAGCAAAAACGTGTTGTACCCGGCGCGCTGTATGGCCTCTTCGCGCTGCGCGCGCGTGGTGACGGCGATTGGTTCCACCATTTTAATCTTGTAAGGCTCGGCCATATACTTCTTTTCCATTAAATTACCTCCAACCTTGCTTGTCACGCCACTTCCGCGTTTTCCACACCTATTATGCCACAGCCCAAACGTTTTTCAAGCCAAAGAAAGCGCCGCCACGGTGCGTGACGGCGCGCCACAGGCTATACGTCTCGGCCAAAGCTTTTGACGACAGTGTCGACTAGTTCGCCGACATAGTCGACCGCGGTGCGGATAGCCGCCGCGTCGGTCATGTCTACCCCCGCCATACGCGCAAGTTCCACCGGCGGCTTGGCTCCCCCGGTTTTAAGGACTTCCAGCCACCTGTCGATTACCGGCTGGCCCTGCTCTTTAATGGCCTTCGCTACGGCCGTGCCTACAGTTAAGCCGGCCGAGTAGCTGTACGGGTAGAGGCCCATATAGAAGTGCGGCTGGCGCATCCAAGTCAGGCGTGCGCCCTCGTCTATCTTCACTTCGCGGCCCCAGAATTCCTCAAGAATTTCGCCCTGCACACGGCTGAGCACGCTGGCGGTAATCGGCTGTCCCTTTTCTGCCAGCACGTACGTGCGCCGCTGCAGTTCGCCTTCGATTAAGTGGCGCACGAAGTTGTGGTGATAAGTCATCAAAAGCTGCATCGCCAGCCACCTGTGGAGTCGTGGGTCGTTAGACTGCACGGCGATGTAGTTGCCGACCAAGAGCTCGTTAATGATGGAGGGTGCCTCCGTAAAGAACACCGAGCCACGCACGTTAGACAGCCGCTGGTAACGCATGGCCAGCACCCCGTGCCCCGCATGCCCAATCTCGTGCGCCAGCACCAAGGCACCGCGCATATTGTCGGCCCAGGTCACCAAAATATAGGGGTGAGCATCCGGCACACCATAGCAAAACGCGCCGGTCGATTTGCCGACGTTATCCGCCAGGTCAATCCACCTGTTGTTAAGGCTGTCGGCCACTATCGCCGCATACTCCGGCCCCAGCACCGCCAGCCCCTTCGCGATGACCTCGGCGGCAGTAGCGTAAGTCGTGGCCGGGCTAAAGTCTGGGTCGAGCGGCGCTTCGATGTCGCAGTAGAGCATATCCGTAAGGCCAAGCAGTTCTTTGCGCAGCCGCGCATAGCGGCGCATATGCGGCGCAATTTCCTTCAGGATAACGTCGTGCAGCATATGGTAGCTCGCGGGGTCCACTTCCTGCTGGTGCAGGAGCATATGCGTCGCGGAGGGGTAACCGCGGAGTTTCGCCGTCACCACATGCTTCTTAACTTCCGTGCCCCAAGTAGTGCCGTAGGTGTTTTGGTAGTTCCTGAGGCCCGCGGTAAACGAGGCCCAGGCGTTGCGCCGCAGCACAAAGTCGGCCGACTTCTCGTAGGACTCCTCATAAAGCGAGAACGACATGGGGTGTGTCTGCCCCGTGCTGTCCTTAATGTCGGCAAAGGTCATATCGGCCGCCTTGGAACGCGTGTAGACTAAGTAAGGCGACTGCAGTACTTCACTTAGCGAGGCCAACGCCCGCTCAGTCTCTAGGCTCAGCACATAGGGCTTTTCGTCAATCATGCGCAGCACCGTGCGCGCAAAGCTCTTAAGCTCGGCCGATTCTTCAAGATAGCGCTCCAGTGTCCCGGCGGGTAGCTCCAACGCTTCGGAGCGAATAAAGGCCATGGCCGCCTGCGCCTCGGCGCCGAGCGACTGCGCTCGCCCCATAGCTGCTTGGTTGGCAGGGTCGGTGCCGTCGCCCGAAAGCGCGAGCGAAGCGTAGGCCACCACGCGGTGCAGGCGTCTCTGTAGATCCTCCGCCGCCTCTAAACACTCCGCAAGCACTCCCGCGCCAGACGCCAACTTCCCCTTAAAGCGCATAATAGCAGGTAAATCGCGCGCAATTGCCGTAAGCTCCCGTTCCCAGTCCGCGCCGGTCGGAAAGATATCCGCCAAGTTCCAGGTAAGCTCTGCCGGCACCTCAGCTCTCTTTAGCCGATTTTTCATTGTCCACCCTCCATCTAATAATCAACTTTGCTCCGATTTTCTTCGCTGCAACACTCATTCTTTCGCCATACGAAGCGCTCTCTCCTGCCGGCGTATTTGCCTCACGACTCACAACTCACAAATCACAACTCACAACTCACAACACACAGCACACAGCTTACGGCTTACAACTCACAACCTTAAGCGAAAGCCGGGGAGCCACTCTACGGCTAACGGCTGAAAGCCGAGTGCCCCAAATTCTACTAGGAGCTAGGAGCCGAGAGCCAGCGGCCCCCCACACCTCCCGCTTCATTTTCTCTGGTAAGCAAGCAGCGAAACAGGTACAATAGATACGACAGAGCAACGCAAGTAAAAAACTAAGACACACGGGAGGAATGTTTGTGAAAAAAATACTTATCACCGGCGCGCTCGGGCAGATTGGCACCGAGCTCGTAGTCGCCATGCGCAAAACCTACGGCACCGATAACGTCATTGCGAGCGACATACATGCCACGGCACCGACCGGGCCAATAGCGGAAGGCCCCTACTCCTTAGTTGACGTCACCGTCCCGCAGCAAATCGCCGACGTCGTTAAGCGCCACAAGATTAACACCATCGTCCATCTCGCCGCTATTTTGTCGGCGACGGGTGAAGCTAAGCCTAAGTTAGCGCGGGA